>JAUUYO010000076.1 GCA_030590405.1 Kangiellaceae bacterium | reverse complement strand
TTGGTGGAACCCAAGGTGCCGCCAAAGTCGCGGAATTTCTCAAAGAAAAAGGCATTCAATTGGAATATGTACTGGATGAAGGCGGGTTTGTTACTCAAGGCATGATGCCGGGTTTTGAATTACCTCTGGCTTTGATTGGTGTGGCGGAAAAAGGCTATGTGAGCATTAAACTTTCGGTCCAGTCTGAAGGTGGGCATTCTTCGGTTCCGCCCCAAAATACCAGTATCGGGATTGTCAGTCAGGCGATCGTTAATCTTGAAAATTCTCCCTTTACGCCAAGATTGGTCACCGCCACAGAGAAAATGTTAACCACGGTAGGCAAGCATATGCCGTTTGGGAAACGATTGGTTTTTGCCAACCTGTGGCTATTTAAACCATTTTTAATCGACCAACTTACCCAATCAAAGTTGACTAATGCCACCATTCGCACCACCATGGCGGCGACCGTCTTTCATGCTGGCGATAAGGAAAATGCATTACCTATTAATGCTTTTGCAATCATTAATCTTCGCTTGCTGCCCGGCGATACCATTGAGCAAGTGACTGCCCATATCAGTCAGGCGATTAATGATGCAAGAGTCAAAATTGAGGTGATCCGAGGTGGGGAGGCGACCCCGATATCAAGCACTCAATCGGTATTTTATAAGCAGCTTAGTCAGTTAATCGACCAAGTTTCGCCAGAGCAAGGTTTGGTTGTTGTGCCTAATTTAATGGTCGGTGGAACCGATAGTAAGCATTTTGTGAGTCTGGCGGAAAATGTGTATCGATTTAATGGGGTTAAAATCAATCCCGAGTCATTTTCCGGATTTCATGGCACCAATGAATATTTATCGGTCAAAGAGTACCAACGGGCGATTAATTTTTATTATCAAGTTTTAAAGCTGAACCAGTAACAGACATCAATCAACATAAAGGAAAATGGTTAAAATGAAAGACATCATTGGTAAAAATTTGTTTTTAATCAAAGAACACCTAGGAATTTTTAAAGCCGCCAACAATTATGATATACATGATTCTGAGAGCGGTGAAGTGATCATGGAGTGCCGCGAACCCACCCTTGGTTTTTTCACGAAATTACTTCGGTTTACCGATTATAAACGGATGACGCCTTTTGATGTTCAAATCCGGACCGTTGATGGACAGCCAGTGGTGCGTATTCATCGCGGTATATCGATTTTTCTTTCTAAGGTGGTTGTGTCTGATCATAACAACGATGTGATCGGTGGCTTTAAACAAAAGTTCTTTTCTATTGGCGGTAAATTTGATGTATTGGATAAAAATGATAATCCGATCTGTAAACTTAAAGGAAAAATTCTGGGCTGGAATTTTCATTTTATGGATGGTGACCAGCAGTTAGCCCATGTCTCTAAAAAATGGTCTGGACTCGGCAAGGAACTGTTTACCAGTGCGGATAATTACATGTTAGAGATTTCAGATTCGGTGGGAGATGATGAAAATGCTCGAAAGCTGATCCTGGCAGCGGTGATGTGTATTGATATGGTTTTGAAAGAATAAGAAGTCATCCTGGAGCAGGGCGTGCTTTGTTCTAGAGACAGGTAAAACAGGAATAAAATTAACCATTGGAAGTATGCATGTCAACAATCAAAATAAGAGATACCGAAATATTTTACCGAGATACTGGGGAAGTAACGGGTAAAGAAACGATTGTTTTTGCCCATGGATTATTGTGGGACAATGAAGTGTTCGCCCCGCAAGTCGATTTTCTAGAAAGCCAGTATCGCTGCATCGCCTTTGATTTTCGAGGTCAAGGCAAAAGCCCGGCAACAAAAAGTGGCTACGATATGGAGAGTCTGACCGAAGATACCATCGAGCTGATTTCTAAGTTAGTCGAAGGCCCGGTGCATTTTCTCGGTTTATCCATGGGTGGGTTTATTGGCATGCGTATCGCCATCAATCGACCTGAAATGCTTAAATCGCTGATGCTGCAAGAAACTACTGCCGATCCTGAGCCAGAAGAGAATAAACCTAAATACCTTAAGCTGTGTTTTGTTGCCAAGTGGATTTCGATTTCATTGATTATCGAAAAAACCATGGCGATAATGTTCAGCCAAAGTTTTTTGAAGGATCCAAAAAAGATCGAGTTAAAAAACGAGTGGGCCGGTCGACTTAAAAAACTCAATCGCTGGACCTTTACCCGAGCCGTGCGAGGTGTGATTGAGCGCAATGGCATTTATCAATTGATTGATCAAATCACCACACCGACTCTTATTATTGTTGGTGATGAGGACATAGCAACGGTGCCAGAAAAATCTCAACGCATGCATCAGGTGATCAAAAATTCCAAACTGTGCATTGTTGAAAAAGCAGGGCATACCTCCAGTATTGAACAGCCTGAGGCAGTTAATCAAGCGGTTTCTGGATTCTTGCAAGCCCTGTAATTTATCGAAAAAACGCTTATTTTGATTTTTAATCTCTTTGGATTTAATTTCCTACAGGTTGCAGCATAACAAAGTGTAGGTTGGCCTTTAGGCCAATATTCGATGCTAAGTCATAAATTGTTGGCCTAAAGGCCAACCTACAATAAGCAAATATTCATCAGCTTGCTGCGGGGATTTTTATTTAAAAATTCAAACAAACGTTTGAATTAATTTGCGGGATATTGTAAATTGCGCATTGTCCTTTTGAAATAAGACCAGTAAAACACTCGTTTTTGGGCAATTTTAATCACGACTGGATGAATAAATAGACTATTCTTTAATCTGAGATTAGTCAGTTGCAAAGGCTTATAGCCAGGAATAATTATGAGTGAAGTAAACGATAACACAGCAACCGATACGCCGGAAAAGTCTGCGAAAACTGGTTCAACAGGCAGCAGCTCGTCAAACGAAAAAAATAGCACCGCCAGCAAAGCGTCGGTTAAAAAGAAAGCGGTAGTTAAAGAGAAAGCACCAGTTAAAAAGAAAGCCCCCGTCAAAAAGGCAACCTCGACCACTAAACGAAAGTCTGCGGCTAAATCCGGGACTGATCGGATCGCCATTGTTGCTGGTCTTCGCACTCCCTTTGCTCGTCAAATGACTCATTATAAAGAACAAAATGCGATTGATATGGGAAAAATGGTGGTAACAGAAATGCTTACCCGCGCCGACATTGATTTGTCCTTGATCGATCGGGTGGTTTTCGGCCAGGTGCTGGTTCATCCCGAAGCCCCCAATATTGCCAGAGAAATCGTACTGGGTACCGGAATGGATGTTTCAACCGATGCTTACAGTGTTTCCAGAGCTTGTGCCACCAGTTTTCAATCAGCGGTTAGTGTCGCAGAAGCGTTAATGGCGGGCAGTATCGATATTGGGGTTGCTGGCGGTGCCGATTCTTCTTCGGTCGTACCTATTGGTGTTTCTAAAAAACTGGCAGGTTTATTATTGGCGTTATCCAAGGCTAAGACTTTCGGCCAAAAAATAAAATTGATTGGCAAATTAAGACCTGCGGATCTGGCCCCCGTCCCCCCTTCAGTCAAAGAATATTCCACCGGTTTAACGATGGGGCAAAATGCCGAGCAAATGGCGCGCGATCACGGGATCAGCCGACAAGCTCAGGATGAATTAGCTCACCGCTCACATACCTTGGCGGCCAAAGCCTGGCAAGACGGGTTATTAGATGATGAAGTGATGACGGCTTATGTACCACCGTTTAAAGAATCACTCAGCAAAGATAATACCGTTCGATTTAATTCAACCTTAGAGGGATACGCGAAGTTAAGACCTGCTTTTGATAAAAAACACGGCACTTTAACCGCAGCCAACAGTACCGGGTTAACCGATGGCGCGGCGGCGTTATTAATGATGAAAGAATCAAAGGCAAAAGAACTAGGATATGAGCCATTAGGCTATATCAAAAGTTATGCCTTTGCTGCAATTGGTGCTACTACCGATATGCTAATGGGGCCTTCTCATGCGACCCCGATAGCTTTAGACAGAGCAGGAATTAAATTAAGCGATCTCACGCTTGTGGATATGCACGAAGCCTTTGCTGCGCAAACCTTGTGTAATGTCAACGCCTTTGCCAGCAAACAATTTGCCAAAGACAAATTAGGCAGAAGCCAGGCGATAGGAGAAATTGATATGGATCGGTTCAATGTATTAGGTGGATCATTAGCTTATGGACATCCATTTGCCGCAACGGGTGCTCGAATGATCACCCAAACGCTTCGTGAATTAAAAAGGCGTGGTGGCGGTTTAGGCTTAACCACAGCTTGCGCAGCTGGTGGCTTGGGCGCGGCAATGATTTTGGAAGCGGAATAGGGGAGTAGATAATGACAACTAAAGCGAAATCCAATAGCAAACCTGCCTTTCATTTAGAAATTTCTGACAGCGGTATTGGTTGGCTCACTATCGATGTGCCGGGCGAAAGTCAAAATACCGTTCGGGCGGAATTTGCCGAAGAATTTGAAGCTGTTTTTAAACAAATCGAGAGCAGTAAATCGATTAAAGCGATGGTGCTGATCAGTGGCAAAGACAATGGCTTTATCGCTGGTGCAGATATCGGCATGTTGCAAAATTTAACCACCGAAGAATCCGTGATTGAACTGGCCAAAAAAGGCCATCAAGTGTTTAACAAAATGGAATCGTTAGATATTCCGATTATTGCGGCGATCAACGGCGCTTGTTTAGGAGCTGGACTAGAGTTGGCACTGGCGTGTAACTATCGAATTTGTACCGATAGTCCGAGCAGCAAACTAGGATTGCCAGAAGTACAGCTTGGAGTGTTGCCCGGCGGTGGTGGCACCCAGCGTTTGCCTCGATTGGTTGGCATTGCTACTTCATTAGATCTGATGCTAACCGGTAAACAGTTAAACGGAAAACGAGCCAAAAAAATCGGTTTGGTGGATGAAGTGGTGGCGCAGGCTAACTTAAAAAAAGCTGCCGAAAAAGCGGCGCTCAATATGGCCGGACGCAGCAAACGGGTCACCAGTCGATTAAAACCAAAAATTAAAATGAATTCCTTTTTATCCAGTGCAGAAATCCAGAAACTAGCACTAGAAACCACCAGCTTTGGGCGCAAAATTATATTTGATAAAGCGCTACAAACGGTCGAACGAAAAACGCGCGGCAACTATCCATCGCCAGTAAAAATTATTAAATGTGTTGAAGTCGGCATGGAGCAAGGTTTTGAAGCTGGCCTTGATATTGAAGCAAAGCTTTTTGCTGAACTGGTCATGTCGCCACAAGCTGCTCAATTGATGAATATCTTTTTTGCCACTACCGAATTAAAAAAAGACACCGGAGTTGACGCACCAGTCGAAACGATCAATATCGATCGCGTTGGGGTTTTAGGTGGCGGGCTAATGGGGGCAGGCATTGCTTTTGTCACCGCAGATAAAGCCCAAAAGAAAGTGCGAATAAAAGATCAAAATGAGCAAGGGGTTAACCATGCGCTTAAGTATTGCTGGGAAATTTACCGCAATAAAGTAAAACGAAAGCATATGAGCATTAACGATGCGAGTAAACGATTCGCGAGCATTACTGGAACTACTAACTATCAGGGGTTTAAACGATGTGATTTAGTGATTGAAGCTGTTTTTGAAAGCTTAGAGCTAAAACAACAAATGGTCGCTGACATCGAAAAAACTTGCGATGGTAATGCTATTTTTGCTTCGAATACTTCTTCCATTCCAATCACTGACATTGCCGCAAAGGCCAGGTATCCAGAAAGAGTGATCGGTTTACATTATTTCTCGCCAGTTGAAAAAATGCCGCTACTTGAAATTATTAAAACCGATAAAACCTCAGCGGAAGTGATCGCTACCAGTGTCGAGTTTGGTAAGCAGCAAGGTAAAACAGTGATTGTGGTGAAAGATGGCACCGGGTTTTATACTAGTCGCATACTAGCCCCTTTTGTGAATGAGGCGGGTCATATTTTAAGTGAAGGGGTTGCCGTTGATCGCATCGATCGAGCGCTTAAAAATGCGGGTTTTCCAGTTGGCCCGATTACCTTACTTGATGAAGTCGGGATTGATGTTGGAACAAAAATTGCGCCGATCTTAGCCGAGGCATTTGGCGATCGAATGTTGCCTCCAAAGTTATTTGAAAAATTGCAACAGGATGATCGTAAAGGCAAAAAGAATAAACGTGGATTTTATGATTATTCGAGTGACAAAGGCAAACGACAGGTTGACCAATCGATTTACGCTCTGCTCGGGGTTCAACCGAATAATATGATGAGTGAACAAGATATCGTTGAGCGCTGTTTATTACAAATGGTTAACGAGTCGGTGCTTTGCCTGCAAGAGGGGATCTTAAATTCAGCAAGAGACGGTGACATTGGTGCTATTTTTGGATTAGGATTTCCACCGTTTTCAGGTGGCCCTTTTCGATATGTCGATGCGCAAGGGGTGAATACCATTGTTGATAAACTCAAACAGTTAGAGTCTCAATTTGGTGAGCGATTTGCACCAGCTAAAATGTTAGTTGAAATGGCTGAAAAAGGCACTAATTTTTATTAGACCGGTGCCGCCGATCAGAACGGTTATTTCCGAAACTTAGAACTTAGAACTTAGAACTAAGGGCAGGTGGCGACTCGATTTCTACCTTGATCTTTTGCTTGATATAAAGCTTTATCGGCAAACTCCAGCGTTTCGGTGACATCTTTCATAATTTCGCTAGAGGCGATACCAAAAGAGGCGGTGACTTTAATTTTTTGGCTGAGGGATACTGTGAGCTTTTCAATTTCTTTGCGCACTCTTTCGGCAATAAATTTAGCCCCGCCTTGTTTGGTATTGCTCAAAATGACCACAAATTCTTCGCCGCCGTATCGAAAGACTTCATCGGATCGGCGAATGGATGAGCGGATCAGATTTGCGACGGTTTTTAAAACTTTATCGCCAGCAATATGGCCGTAAGTATCATTCACATTTTTGAAGTGATCGATATCGATAATCATTAACGAGAAATCAGCTTGATGACGTCGGTAGGATGAATACTCTTTATCAATCGCTTCATCAAAAGCGGCGCGGTTACAAATTTCGGTTAAAGGATCGTGACGGGCCTGGGTCAGCGCCTTATGATATAACAGCGCATTTCTAAGCGGGTAAATTAATAAAGATAGTAGTCTTTCCAGTCGATTGGTTTCACGAATGCTAAAGGGCCTGTTTCTTGAACAAACGATTTCGCCCAGCTTTTCACCTTGCAGATCCAGACTGTATTTGCAGTGGTGAGTTTCGAGTTTTCCAAAACTAAAATTTAGCGGTTGTTGAGTGTTGTTATAGCTCACTGAGTCACACGGGACCATTGAGCTGGTTTGTTCAAAAAATACTTGCAGAAGCGGTTCAATCTCAATGGATTGTTGAAGCTTTAATGCTAACCTGGAAATGCTGGTTAAATCATCACTATGATCGCTATGATCACGGTAACTATCAAGGCCTATGATTTTGGCTGGTGATGTTGTATTCATGGTTAACCAATTTCCTGATAAAAATCCTTAAAACAGAGTCAATGATTAGTCTTTCATCATCAATGCTATTGATTGCTTACTAAGACTACAGCAATCCCTGTGCCAATGTTAATAAAGCCAATAAAAACAATTAGTTAAAGTATTTGGGAGCAAAGTCGTTAACAGCTCGTCAATAAACCGGCGTTTTATTGCCGCTAAAAACATGCTTGGATTAAGACACTTGAACAGGTTTTTGGCTCTTAGGCTGAGCATCAATCGACTGGCCATGTACCGAATAACTGTCCTGCCCCATCAAATAAAGATACAAATTAGTTAATTGTGAAGGAGAAGTTAATCGACTGGCATCTTCTGCTGGATAGGCGGTGGCTCTCATTTTTGTGCGAGTTGCACCAGGGTTGATTGCATTCACCCTTATATTCGAATTTTCCAGCTCGTCAGCTAAAACCTGAGTGAAGCCTTCGATAGCAAATTTAGAAACCGCATAAGGTCCCCAAAAAGCACGACCCACTCTGCCGACACCGGATGTGGTAGTAATAATCGAAGCATTGGGAGCTTGTCTTAGTAACGGAAGACAGGCTTGAGTCAACATAAACACGGAATTGATATTTACTTGCATCATTTCATGCCAAAGGTTGGCTTCGGTAAATTCGATCGGGGAGAGTTCACAGATCATCGCCGCGTTATGTAAAATCCCATCTAGTCGGCCAAGTTCTGATTGGATAGTTTCGGCTAAACTGGTGTATTGCTGTTGGGCGGCATTTTGTAAGTCTAAGGGTAATATAGCTGGTTGGGCACCGCCTTTTTCAATAATGCCATCATAAACCTGTTCGAGTTTTTCAACATTTCGGCCATGAAGAATAACTGTCGCACCATGTTCGGCATAACTTTTTGCAACGCATTTGCCAATGCCATCACTTGCGCCCGTGACTAAAATGACTTTATCTTTAAGAAGATCGATGGGGGCCTGGTATTGATGCATGATATTTCCTTTGTGCCATAAATTAGGCTATGATTTTACCTTAATTAAGGAATTGTCCAAAAGCGTTTGTTGATATAAATTTATAATATATGTCAGGATAAACCTTAATGCTTAACAGCTAAATCCGCCAGAAGCATGATTATTCAGTTATTGAACGATGCTGCATTGGTTACTGTGATAAAAACCGGATAATATTTAAACGGAGATGCCGTGAGGTTTAGGACTTGCCAACCTCCTGCAAAATGGTAAGCTGCATAGTTACAAGTAGTGGTAGTCAGATTAGTTGCAGTTAAATAACTCGCAGTCAAATAAAGGGAGCACCTTCTTGATAAAAGTTCTTATTGTTGATGATCATGAATTGATACGTACAGGCATTAGCCGCTTGTTGGCTGATTTTGATAAAATAAAAGTGGTTGGTGAAGCTGAGAGCGGTGAAGAAGCCGTTGCAAAAGCGCGAGTTCTTCGCCCGGATGTGGTGCTAATGGATGCTAATATGCCCGGTATTGGTGGGCTTGAAGCGACCAGGCGTCTTATTCGATTTGATCCTGATATCAAAGTGATTGCGGTCACCGTGCACAATGAAGAACCTTACCCGACTAAGTTTATGCAGGCAGGCGCGGCAGGTTATGTTACCAAAGGAGCTGATATTAAAGAAATGGTGGTTGCTATCCGTCAGGTCAATAGCGGTAAACGATATATTACCCCCGATATCGCCCAACAAATGGCGCTTAAAGCGCTCAATCCGGGAGATGAATCACCATTTGATACACTGTCTGAAAGAGAAATGCAGGTCATGTTGATGATTACCCAAGGCCAAAAAGTGCAAGGTATTTCGGATCAATTATTTTTAAGTCCTAAAACAGTTAACAGTTATCGTTATCGCCTGTTTGAAAAGCTAAACATCGAAAACGATGTCGAGCTTACTCATTTGGCCATTCGACACGGGATTATTATTTCAGAAAAAATTGAGTAGCTGTCGTTACTCAATTTACCTTTAAAATACATTATTTTATCGTTAAAAGATGATGACATAAACGAGTGTGCGTACATTTTTCGCCTTGAACTGGCCAATTTTAAAGGCAAGCCGAATAGTTACAAAGTAGTGAAGCATTTTCAACTTCGCATTATTAATTGGATGTTTTTATTACAGTTTGCCTATGCCCCCCTTTGATTCAAAAACTTTCTTAACTCACTTAACCACTCGTCCCGGCATTTACCAAATGCTCAATCAAAGTGATGAGATCATTTATGTCGGTAAAGCTAAAAACTTAAAAAAAAGAGTCGCCAGTTATTTTCAAAAGCAGGACCATCCATCTAAAACCAAAGTGATGGTTGCACAAATAACGGATATTCAAGTGGTGATTACCGCCAGTGAAAACGAAGCTTTGATTTTGGAAAATCAACTGATCAAAAAATATCGACCCCGATACAACGTCATTTTTCGAGACGATAAAACTTATCCATATATCTTCTTATCCGATGAAAAATATCCCAGGCTTAGCATTCATCGTGGACGACAAAATAAAAAAGGCGATTACTTTGGGCCCTTTACTGGCTCAACCGCAGCAAGATATAGCATTTCTTTAATGCAAAAACTTTTTGCTATTCGCCAGTGCGAGAATAGTGTGTTTAATTATCGCTCAAGACCTTGTTTACAATATCAGATTAAACGTTGTAGCGGCGCTTGTGTTGACAAGATCAGTTTTGAGGATTATCAAAAAGATGTTGAGTTAGTCAGGTTGTTTTATCGAGGTCAAAATGAGTCGGTCATACGCGAATTAACGGGGCGAATGGAGTTAGCGTCCAACGATTTAGAGTTTGAAAAAGCGGCACACTTTCGCGATCAGATTATCAGTTTGAGGCGGGTACTGGAAAAGCAAACTGTGAATAACCTTAAGTCCAACAGAAATTCAGATATTGATATAATCGCCGCTAAAAGCAAAGAAAAAACCGCAGTGGTTTTTGTATTGCATGTGAGAAACGGAATGGTACAGGGCAGTAAACAATATTTCCCCAAAATGCCTGCTGATACGACTGATAGCGAGATCCTGCATTCCTTTATTAGCCACTATTATCCTTACAATAAAAATGAAATTCCGAATGAAATCATCACCAGTGCGGAGGTTGAAAATGCTGGTTCCCTGGCCGAATTAATGAGTCATTTAAACGTCCGCAAAGTTAAAATCAATCATCAGGTAAAAACCAGTAAAGCGGCCTGGTTATTAATGGCCAATAACAACGTCGAGCAACTATTACAGTCAAAACTGCAAGCCAGGAGTCACCAGCAAAAACGAATGCAAGTGCTGATGGATGAATTGGCATTGGATAAAATACCATTCAGGATGGAGTGTTTTGATATCAGCCATTTTCAAGGAGAAGAAACAGTCGCCTCTTGCGTGGTATTTGAACAAGGGCAGGCTAAAAAATCCGACTACCGGCGTTTTAATATTAAAGATGTCGCAAGGGGAGATGATTACGCAGCGATCGAACAAGCCGTTAGAAGGCGGTTTGAACGGCTGGTCAAAGAACAGGCAACCTTACCGGATTTATTAATCATTGATGGCGGAAAGGGGCAGTTAAATCAGGCTCAAAAAGTGTTGGAAGATCTCAATCTGCCGCAGGTGACATTAATCAGTGTGGCAAAAGGCAGCGATCGCAAAGTCGGTATGGAGCAGATCTTTTTCCCGTCTGAAGCGATTGCCCGACGATTGGATGATGATTCATTGGGTTTGCATCTTATTCAGGCCATCAGAGATGAAGCCCATCGATTTGCGATCACTGGACATCGTGGCAAGCGAGATAAAAAACGTAAGACCTCCACATTGGAAGGGATCGCTGGGGTTGGTGCAAAACGTCGTAAAGCTCTGATCCAGCATTTTGGTGGCTTACAGGGGGTTAAACGGGCAGGGGTAGAAGATTTGAAATTAGTCGAAGGGATCAACGCCGCACTTGCTGAATCAATCTACGATTATTTGCATTAGCTTAGGGGCTGTCCAGCTAGCAAAAGGTGATTGGTTTTATTTGAAAGTACTTGATGAGAAAATATCAACTAGCAATTATGGCTATCAATGCTAGAATGACTCAACAAAAAATATTGCAACTTGTAGCTGCTAATAAAATATGAATATTGCTAACCTTCTCACTTCTTTCAGAATTCTATGTATTCCATTACTGGTTTTTTTCTTTTATTTACCAGTAAGTTGGGGCCAGACTACAGCTGCCTTAATCTTTGCTGTGGTCGGTTGGACCGATTGGTTTGATGGCTGGGTGGCAAGAACCTTTGATATGCAATCACAGCTCGGCGAGTTTTTAGATCCCGTTGCAGACAAGTTAATGGTAGCCGCTTCGTTAGTTTTATTAGTTGAGCAACACGCAACTTTTTGGATTGCGGTGCCTGCCCTGGTTATTATTAGCCGGGAAATTACAGTTTCAGCGCTTCGAGAATGGATGGCTGAATATGGTCAACGATCGGCTATTAAAGTTGTTAACATTGCTAAAATTAAAACCTTAATGCAACTATCAGCTATCTTTTTTCTGCTGCTGGCAGGTAAAGAAGAATCCATCAGCTCTGTTTTTGCCCATTCCTGGCTGTATATCTTTGGATATATCTTTTTATATGTAGCTGTCGCTTTGACTCTATGGACCATGTTTATCTACCTGAAAGTGACTTGGCCGTTGTTGAACAAAGAAGAGCAAAAAAAATAGTCCGGTTCGACTGGTCATTTGCACAAAGATTGACCATTAATTCGTCGTTAAGCAGCTGTTTTGCCTTATTTTTAAACACTTTTAAAAAAGATCGAAATCTTCTGATAATGACGCTTGACAGATAAAAATCTTACTGTAGAATGCCCTGCACTCGACGCGGGAATAGCTCAGCTGGTAGAGCACGACCTTGCCAAGGTCGGGGTCGCGAGTTCGAATCTCGTTTCCCGCTCCAATATTTTAGAACAATATTTGGAGTCATTTTTAGAAATTGCTCCGAGTAGAAAAGCCCTGGTTTTAAGCAATTATTACCGGGGTTTTTTGACATTAAGCCGTATGTTTTTACAGCAAACGAGTTAATGATAGTAACAACAATTTTGGCTGGATGGCAGAGTGGCCATGCTGCGGACTGCAACTCCGTCTACGCCGGTTCGATTCCGACTCCAGCCTCCAAATTTATACATTTTAAAGCATTTATCCCTTAATAATGTAATTGCCTACAAACGCTGTAGGTCAATAAATACAAGGTCTAAGCAAGCTATAAACAGTTTCTAGGTTCATGTATTAAGCAAAGCCCCCCGATGCCCGGGTGGTGAAATTGGTAGACACACAAGACTTAAAATCTTGCGACTTCTGGTCGTGCCGGTTCGATTCCGGCCCCGGGCACCATTCTTTATTCTTTAAAATCAATCAGTTAGAACTAATTTGAAAGCTGCTAATTTAGTAGCTTTTTTGCGTTGTTGTTTTTCTGGTCCATACCCGGTAAAAGCAACAGTAGAAATGGAAGTCGATTGCTGTGCTGATACTAATCACTTTTGCTAAATAGGCCATGTGAAATAACAATTTGTGGTTTTGTGGCTGAGTGTTGAATTTCCGGTCTTACTACTGTCTGATGGATTTGAAAACTTCATTTAGAAACTGGGCGTTTTGGGCTCAGTTCCTTTTTACCCTAAGTGTTCACCATCAGTCAATCAATTCATTGAAGTTGAGTGATTTTACGCATAGATTCACCCTTTAATTTGATCCGGTGAGCGTTATGCATCAGGCGATCGA
>JAUUYO010000168.1 GCA_030590405.1 Kangiellaceae bacterium | reverse complement strand
ACATGTGGTTGCTTTGCCAATGGCATTGTTATTGATGGTTTTCTTACACATTGTTGCACTACATAAAGTTGGGTCAAATAATCCCGATGGGATCGACATTAAAAAACTGAAAGATGAAAATGGTATTCCACTGGACGGCATTCCTTTCCACCCTTATTACACCGTAAAAGATATTGTTGGTGTTGGGGTTTTCTTACTCATATTTTGCTGGATCATTTTCTTCAATCCAGAAATGGGCGGTTACTTTTTAGAAGCGCCAAACTTTACCCCGGCGGATCCTTTGAAAACACCAGAGCATATTGCGCCAGTTTGGTATTTTACCCCTTATTATTCAATCTTGAAGGCTGTGCCGAATCAAGGTTTGGGTGTTATTGCGATGGCTGCTTCGTTAGTCGTTCTATTCTTCTTGCCTTGGCTGGATAAAAGCCCCGTGCTTTCTATTCGTTACAAGAGTCCAATCTTTAAAGTGGCATTGGCATTGTTTGTTATTTGTTTCTTTATCTTAGGATATTTAGGCATGAAAGCGCCGAATGAAATGAGAACTCTGGTTGCACGCATTTGTACCATTTACTATTTTGCATTCTTTGTATTAATGCCTTGGTGGAGCCAATGGGGCACAACAAAGCCTGTACCTTTGAGGGTGACCCACTAATGAAAAAACGACTAAAAGTTTTAAGCATATTTGCTGCTGCTGGTTTATCCGTTTCTGCTTTTGCCAGCGAGGGCGGATTAGTCTTGCCTAATGATGAGATGCCCAATTACTCTGAACATCGGTTAACTATGTCAATGCAAAATGGTATGCAGGTTTACATGAATAACTGCATGGGTTGTCATTCTTTAAAGTTTCAGCGCTACAATCGCAGTGCAAAAGATCTGCAAATTTCCGAAGACTTGATGATTAATAACTTAATGTTTACCAGCGAAAAAATTGGTGATTTGATGACCAATAATATGCCGACCGCCGCTGCCGAAAAATGGTTTGGTACCGCGCCACCTGATTTATCCTTGATTGCGCGCTCTAGAAATCCACAGTGGTTGTATAATTATTTCCGAGGATTTTATGCCGATGAGTCCAGACCTTACCAAGTTAACAATTCAGTCTTTAAAGATGTTGGAATGCCGCATGCATTAGAAGCTTTGCAAGGGATTCAAGATAAAACCGAAGAAGTGAAAGGGCTTGAAAATGATATTGCTTACGCCCATGGCGATATTGCCAGTGCTAGTCAAAAAATAAAAGATGGCGGCAAGAAAGGCGAGTTAAACAAAATCATTTCTGAAGCGGAACATCAAATTCATGAAAAAGAAGCGCAATTGGCAGAACTTTCCAGGCAAGGAAAATATTTCACCTTGATTAAAGAAGGCCAATTATCGCCACAAGATTTTGACTCTGCCATGGTGGATTTAGTCAACTTTTTAGAATACATCGGTGAACCGATTAAGCGAGAAAGAAAAGGAATGGGCGTTTACGTTTTACTCTTTATCCTCTTTTTTACTGCAGTAGCTTATTTACTGAAAAAAGAATATTGGAAAGACGTTCATTAATTAAACGTTAAGTATTTTTTATTGAAACATCTGCGGCCTCTTAGTCGAACCGTTTTTGTTGTTTTTATTATTTACAAAATTTTATTTTGGAGAAGCCTATATGGCAACCGTCGCTAAACGTTCGATAATGACCCTATATACGGGTTCTGATGATGTCTATAGCCATCAGGTACGTATTGTACTTGCTGAAAAAGGTGTTAATTTTGAAGCGATTGAGGTCATTGATAATCGTCAACCACCCGAAGATTTGATTGATTTAAATCCTTACAATACCGTGCCCACTCTGGTTGATCGTGAATTGGTGTTGTTTGAAGCGCCAATTATCATGGAATATCTGGATGAAAGATTTCCCCATCCGCCACTGATGCCAGTTTACCCTGTGGCCAGAGCACGTTCTCGCCTGATGGTGAGACGAGTAGAAAAAGATTGGTATAGTTTGATGAATACTATTCTAAGTGGCAAAGAAAAAGAAGCCGAGCAAGCTCGAAAAGAGCTGACTGAGAGTTTGTTGACTTTGGCTCCAGTATTTTCTGAAACGCCTTACTTTTTAAACGAAGAATTTTCGCTTATCGATTGCTGCCTAGCGCCTCTGATGTGGCGTTTACCTGTTATGGGGATTGAATTGACTGGTCGCGGTGCAAAGGAAGTGACTGCTTATATGGAGCTACTTTTTGAAAGAGAGTCTTTTCAAGCAAGTTTGAGCGATATCGAAAGAGAAATGCGTCCTTAATTGTTTTGTATATAGATTAGCGTTGAGTGGGACATTTTTGTACATCTATCAGCGTTGATCAACGGCTAGTTAATTGACTGGAGTCTTATGTGTCTAACATTGACATGATCGGAAGCAAATTCACTTCCAATAAACCTTATTTATTGCGGGCTCTTTATGAATGGATCATTGATAACGACGCTACCCCTTACCTGTTAGTTGATGCCACTAAAAGTGAAGTTCAAGTCCCAAGACAACACGTTAAAGATGGCCAGATCGTGTTAAACGCCGCGCCAGGAGCTATTCAAAACTGGTTTGCTGATAATAGCGCGATTTCCTTTAGCGCTCGCTTTTCTGGCAAGGCGCATTCGATTTACATCCCTATGCCGTCATTACTGGCGATTTACGCTCAGGAAAATGGTTTAGGTATGGTCTTTCCAGATGAGCCTGAAGATGCATTGGAAGAGCAAGAAATGCAGGATGATGGGCCAGAGGTTGTTAAGGAAGAAAATAGCCAATCGAAAAAAATTAAAATTGCAGCGAAGAATAAAGCGTCTCATTTAAAAGTTATTAAATAAAAAAACATTACCACAGAGGTCTCAGAATAAATTACACGGAACAAGTTGTTTTTCTTCTCGGTGTCCTCTGTGGTAAAAAATGTTTTTGTTTTTTGTTGCCACTAAATATCTAATCTTGCTCAACTTCAATAATTTCAAACACTTTAACCACTCGCGTAACGCCATCAGTGTTGCGCGCAATCTCTATTGCTTTTTCAGCTTCACTTTCACTGACGAGTCCGAGTAAAAACACTTCGTTATTTTCGGTAATGACTTTTATTTTTGCAGAAGGAAAATCGCCAGTAAATAACATCGACGTCTTAACCTTTGAAGTCAGATATTCATCGTTGCGCCTGGCAAAAAATGATATGGGAGCAGCGATGCGAATTTGATTATAAACTTTACGTACTTTGGCTATTTTTTCGACTTCTGCCTGAGCTTTCGATTTTAAACTGGCGGTAGGGGCCTGACCAATGAGCAGCACAATGGTGTTATAACTCACCACATCAATATTAGTATCTTTCCATATTTCATCATTTCTTAAAAGCGCTGCAACGGTTTTAATTTCGATATTTGAATCTTCTAATTGAGTTGGAAGAGTTCTTCGGTCCTGGCTTGCCGCCGCGCCAGTTGCCGCGCCAGCAACCATCAACCCGGCACAGCCCGAAAGTGAGAAGCAAGATAAAATTATTACCGCCATAGCTATCTTTATTTTCATTCGTTTTCTCCAAAAAGCTGATTATCAATTAAATCGCAAAGGCTGTGAATAACGACTAAATGAACTTCTTGTATTCTCGCGGTTGAATTGGATGGAACTCTAATTTCTACATCATTCTCACCGATCAATCCAGCCATCTCGCCGCCATCTTTGCCGGTGCAGGTGATAATCAACATATCTTTGGCGAGTGCGGTGCGCATTGCTTCGATCACGTTTTTAGAGTTTCCGCTGGTCGAAAAGGCCAATAAAATATCGCCGGCCTGACCAAGGGCTTTTACCTGTTTTGAAAAAATCTGGGTAAAGTCATAGTCATTACCGATAGCAGTAATAGTTCCCATATCGCAAGTTAACGCGATAGCTGGTAGTGGTGGTCGCTCTCTTTCATAGCGGTTTAACATTTCCGATGAAAAATGCTGAGCATCACCCGCTGAGCCGCCATTTCCACAGGTAAGAATTTTTCTGCCGTTAAGCAACGTTTTTACCATTAGTTCACCCGCTTTGGCTATTTTTTCTGGTAGCGCGTCAGCGGCAGCAATCTTAGTCTGAATACTTTCGGTAAAATTATTTCGAATTCTTTCAATCATCATTTTATACTTTGGTTGTTTGTTTTTTATAGAGTGAGTGCAATACTAAAATGAGCTAAACGCGCCTTTTATCCAATTATAGCGAAGTTGATTAAGACTACCAGTTATTGCGATAACATCAAAACGACAGGCAATTTTATTGGTTAGTTTATGTTTCTGTAAATAATGACTGGCAGCTAAAATAACCCTTTGTTGCTTTTTTTTATCGACGCTGGCCAGAGAGCCACCGTAAGCATCTGATTTTCTGTAGCGCACTTCGATAAAAACCAGGTCCTGGTTATCTCGAGCAATGATATCGATTTCACCCATTTTACACAGGTAGTTTTCTGCAACAATTTTTACTCCTTGCTGGACGAGTTGTTGTGCCGCCAGCTTTTCTAAACTCTCACCAAATTCTCTTTTATTAGACGCTTTTAGGCGATTGGTTTTTGTTTTGAATAAATCCAAAATAAATTTCGCTTATTTACTGCTGTCAGTTTCTAAAAAAATCACATCCGTTCGGAGGGGCGGAGGTGTTTGAGATAAGGGCTTTTGGTTCTCCTGAAATACCGGAGGTAGTCTTTCTTTGGTGACTTTTGGCACACCATTTTCAAATTTTGCCCAAGTGAGATAACGGTGTACTAATCCTTGTTCATCCACACCAATTTCGCCGGAAAGGCCGTACCAACGATAAGCCGGAAATGCCTGTAATCGTGATATGCGAGACAATATCTGGTAGGCATCAAAGCCGAGTGAAAAGAGGCGACCATTTTCATTTTTCAAAATATCAGGGTTGATTTTTGTGAGCACTTTCCGAGTTTGTAAAATATCGCCTTGCTGACTGATATACAAAGGAATATCAGAAAATTCGATGCCATTTAAATCATTATCAAGCTGAGGGGCAGGTTTGCCAGAAAAAACGCGTTTGGTTGATATAACAGGCAAGTCAAGGGCAAAATAAAAGTCGATAAAAGGTTTTATTCGGCGAGCCTGCTGAGGCCTGGAAAGCATAAAAATAACATCGGCGTCTTGGCGGCGTCTCATTTCAAATTCAATATTCCTTCCCAAAATCCGTTCTAATTGACGTTTTCTATTAATACTCACATCGACCCGTAATAAATTTTGCACATCAGTTTTAAGAGTTTTGATGTCTTTATAGGTTTGGCTGTCAATCAGCTCGCCACCAAGTTGTTCAAAGTATTCTTTAAAAGCTACCTGGGCGCGATGGCCTCGTTGATCATCGGGAACAAATGCGATCGCTTTTCGGTAGCCATTTTCCCATGCTCGGTGTGCCACCTGGATGGCTTCATCTTCGATCGATAAAACAAATTGAAAAGCCATCTGATGATGTTCTGGCATATTACTGGTGGTATTGAGTAATAAAATCGGAGTCGTTAAAGTGTCCTGTAATACCACTTCATTGATGGCTTTTTTGATCAGTGGTCCAATCACAAAATCAGCCCCGTCGGCAATCGCCTGATTATAACTGAGTAAACCGGATTGTGATTTTGAGGTATCATAAAAACTCACCGTTGGGCTTGTTTCTGCATTTTTGGATTGATAATGCGCGGCGATAATTCCATCATGTACCATTTTTCCAGAACCGGCAAAACGACCGCTCAAAGGCAATAAAACAGCAATCTTTTTTGGATTGAGGATTTCTGCGGTGGCGACTCGTTGCAGAGTTTTGGGTTTTACAACCATAGCAGGGTGTAGCGGATAGCGTTGCTTCCACAGAGCCATCTGGGCCAATAAACGATCAGGCTGTTCGCCCCATTTTTGATTGATATGAACGATTTCCAGCCAGCCATTGACGCGCGGAGAATTAAAATCGGATATTAGCTGGGCTAAAAAAACAGTCTTGATCTGACTAATCGCAAACCAGATCTTCTCATTGTTTTCTTCAAGCATTGGTTGTTGATCAATTAAATCGTCTAATTCTATTCGATGTTTGGCTGCCTCAAAGTAATTGTGATTGGCAAGATAACTATCTGACAAGGTTTGAAAGTATCGAATTTGCCATTCGATCGAATGGTCGCTAGGTCTGATCACCGAGCGCAAATGATTGAGCGATGCTTGATTTTTTTCTTGCAGTTCATCCGGCTGGATTAAATCATCAGTGAGCAGGGCTTCAGCGTAAAACAGGTGATAGGTATCTTTTTGTTTATTGTTCAGATAGCGGTTATCGATATGAATGAGTAATTCCATCGCTTTAGCAGGACGCTGACTAGCTAATAAAATACCGGAGGCTTGTACCAATAAAGGGTTTCTTTGTGCGGGTTCTGCTTGATCTGCTTGTTTTAAAAGCGCTTCGAGATTTTGTGAAACGTTGGCAAACTCACTCGACGATTTTTTGATATTTGGACCACAAGCGAGCATTAGCAATGAGATTGCTATAAAGGACACTAATTTCAGACTGTGGGTGATATAATTACGCATAGACAAAGCTCGTTAATAAAAAATTACCAAAAATTACCAGGTATACACATCGTCATGTCATCAGATTCAAATAATAATACAACTCTCATCCGAAAACAGGACCAACAAGGGGTATTGTATGTGGTTGCTACGCCAATTGGAAATTTGGATGATGTGAGCGATCGAATGCGTCACACTTTGGCCAATGTTAGCAAAATTGCCGCAGAAGATACTCGTCGAACCAAACAACTATTATCGCATATAGGCATTGAGACGCCATGTTTTTCCTTTCATGAGCATAATGAAAGACAAAAACTGGAGTGGTTAGTTCAGCTGCTGCAAACAGGGGAGTCGATTGCGCTGGTATCAGATGCAGGCACACCACTGATTAGCGATCCGGGATATCCGCTGGTGAGTGAGCTGAGGGCCAGAGGGATGAAGGTTGTAGCGATCCCTGGGCCATGTGCATTGATTGCAGCGTTATCCATTGCTGGTTTGCCGAGTGACCGATTTATTTTTGAAGGTTTTTTACCGTCTAAATCCTCGGCGCGTTTGATTGCGTTAAAAAATATTGCCGATGAAACTGCTACCAGTATTTTCTATGAGTCATCTCATCGGATCAAAGCCTGCCTGAAAGATATGCAGGAGGCCTTTGGTGGCCAGCGGCATATCGTGATCGCAAGAGAGCTGACTAAAACCTTTGAAACGGTTCTGGACGCCCCTGTCGAGCAGTTGATTGAAATACTGGACGAGGACCCCAACCAGAGCAAGGGTGAATTTGTGGTCATGGTGAGAGGCGCAGCCAAGAAAAATACTGAGCTATCTAAAGAATCGCAGCAATTAGCGATTAAATTAACAGAATACTTGCCAAAAAAACAGGCGGCGAAAATTGCAGCTGAAATGTTTGGCGATAAGAAAAATCAGATTTATCAGTT
>JAUUYO010000315.1 GCA_030590405.1 Kangiellaceae bacterium | reverse complement strand
GACTTCACCAGAATGGCCGCCACTCCAAAAACCGTAATATTCATCAAGTTGTCCGGGGCCGACTGAGTGATGAGCATTGGCGCGCGCTTTGTCGGCAGCTTGAGCAAATTCTGCGGGTGTCATTACACCGGAGAGTCCTAAACCCGCAGCGGTTGCCAGACTAGCGGCAGAAGCGCCTAAAAATCCTCGGCGGCTGATGCCTTTTTTGTCTTCTTGTTCAGTGATTGTTTTATCATCCATCATATTACTCCAGTTTTAGAGTGTTAGGTTAAGATCAATTATTGACCCATTTTTTACTTCATTTTTCAGTTAATACATTTAGTCGGTTATAAAAAACTACTCAGCATCAACTAATTCTTTAATTTCTATACGATCGGCTTCGGAAATGCTGGAGCCGATTTTACGTTTTGATTTTCTGCCTTTCTTTTTCGCCAGTACCAAGGGTGGGCAGCGATTTTCGTTCACATAAGTCACTTGGCAATCCAGACAGTGATGGCATTCGTTGGCATTAATTTCACCATTAGGATGGATCGCTTGAATTTCACATTCTTTAGCGCAAAGCTGGCAAGGATCACCGCAAGCGGTCCGCCTTTTTAACCAGTCAAATAATCGCAGTTTAGTCGGAATGGCCAATGCTGCGCCTAACGGGCATATATAACGACAGTAAACTTTTCGGGTAAAAATTGAGATGACCAATAAGACCACGGCATAAGTGACAAACCACCACTCTCGTTGAAAGAAAAAGATGATGGAGGTTTTAAAAGGCTCAATTTCTGCGAGCTTTTCGGCAGTTGACATAGATTCTAAGGAAACACCAAACAGGGCGAGAAAAATCAAATATTTAATCGCCCAGAGTTTTTCATGAATTCTAAAGGGCAATTCAAATTGTCTAATTTTAAGTTTTCTGGCCGCTTCATTAATTAATTCTTGCAGCGCGCCAAATGGGCATAACCAACCGCAAAATATACCTCTTCCCCAAAGTAGAATGGTAGCTGCGGTAAATGTCCAAATGATGAACAGAAAGGGATCCATGTAGAAAATATCCCAACTGAAATTACTGAATAATGCTTGAACAAAGGTAAAAACATTAACCACCGATAGCTGCCCTAAGCCATACCACCCAACAAAGATAATGGTATAGACTAAATAGATACGTCTTAAATTATGGAAAAATCTGGGATAATAAATAAGCCAGTCTTGCAAAAAAATAACCACAATGAGAAGGACTAAACTGGAGATTAAAATGATTAGCTGAAAAGACTTTTGTTGCCACACCGATACCCATAAAGGCAATGGTTTAGCCGCTTCGATTTCTTCCGCTGTGGGCCGAATAATGTAAGCTTCCGGGGTTTGATAACTGGATGAAAAATTAACAAAAGAACTTTCAATCGGGCCGACTTGACGCCGAACTAATAAATTAACATCCCAGCTTAATCCGGGATCAAAATTAAAGTGATCGCGAACAATGAAAATCGCCATCTCCTCAAAATAGGGAAATCCTGTGGGGTAGATGTCATTGAGTCGATAATAATCTAAATCTCTAAAGCTGATATCGGCACCTTTTTGAGTCAGGCTAATCCGATCGAAAATCCCGCCCCGAACAAAGCCATTACCACGAAAAGAATATCGACCACTGGCCATCAAGGCAACCGCGTGTTCGCCGGGTTTTAGTAATTTCATTAACCATTGATATTCGCTTTCTCCGAGCAAGTTTTTACCGACTGAGACTGGGTTTAGGTAGGTGTAATATAAGTCAATAAAAGTGTCTTGCTTTTCATTTCCTGACGCGACATTGACTTCACTGGCGGGGGTCTTTAAAAAAGCCTCATCAATATCTTCCCGGAGTAAATGTAATCGCCGAATGCTGCCATCGCCAGTGAGTTGATTCCAGTCGGCTTGTTCAAAAATTATTGGATTAAGTTTAGATATCGGCAAACTGTCTTGGGCGGTTGGCTTGATGAGTCCGAGTGCAACCGCGGCCTTATTGGCTGCTCGCATAATGGTTTCATTAACCACAATCACGGTCACCGTCGCGCCAGTCACTGCATCCACACTGATTTCATCCGGTTTTACATTGGCGCTGACTCTGATCTTATCAGTGACCGAGTTTCCCACATATTGCATCGCAAAATCGTTGAGTTTTTGCTCGGGTATACCGACTAGTAAGATCGGTTCGTGATGTTCAATCACCCAGACAAACTTAAACTGGCCATTATTGTCGATTGCTATTGCCAGATTGACGGGTTTTCCTGAATAAGCTGGAATGGAGACTTGCGAGCTGGTTTCGAAGACATAGCCAACAATCTCTTGGTTATCGAGCAGCTGCCAGGTATTGGTTATTTGATCCAATTTTCCAAAATGGGTTCCATCGGGAAAGTGCTGAATAAGTTGCTGCTGAATATCCCTGGAAAATCTAGGGTTAATTGAATCAGGTGTTGCGAAAAGATTTACCGAAAAAATCAATAAAAAAATTGTTGTTAAGGCTTTGAAATATTGATGTCGGAAGAGCATTTTCTACCTTCGATTGACTGGTTTTCGGTGAATATTTCGCTGTGACAATTTGTCGCAGCCACGAAGATAATCTACCTATCAGAAGGTGCTGGTATTGATCCAGATCAAGTTGTTTTACTCAGTGAGGGGGAAATTAAATAAGCTAACACTTTGGTGATATAGGTATCTACCTCCAAAGTGATACAGGTAATTTAACCCTAAAAATATAATGGGTTTACAATATATGTTTATTGATCTTGATCAGTCTGTTTTCATTTTGTAGGCGTAATATCTCGATCGAGTTAATCGTCTGATTTGTCGAATAACTCACCATTTACTCCAAACAAACGAGGGG
>JAUUYO010000034.1 GCA_030590405.1 Kangiellaceae bacterium | reverse complement strand
TATCAGTTTCCACAGCCCTAAATGGTATGTAAGGTGGTATTGGTTTGTTCTATTCGCTATAGCGTCATTTGCAGCCATTTTACTTTTTTTTATTGGTACTCAGTTCGACATAATCACGCAAACGATTTTTTATTCATTTGTTCTACTGTCTGCCTGCATGATCTGTCATGGTGAGTTAGCACGCTTAAAGCCTGAAGTGGAAAGACTAACGCTGTTTTATCTTTGCATTTCAATTGGAGGCTTTCTTGGCAGCGCATTTGTAGTGTTCGTTGCACAGAATATTTTTTCTCAATTTTATGAATATCCGTTGGCAATTTTCATGGTTTTCGTACTATTTGTATTCAGTATCATGTTGGGATATAACAGAGGTAATCATATTACCGAGCAAGGTAATAACGAAAAAATCATAAATACAAAATTCTTAGGCTTTTCGAAAATAGGATTGTTAGCATCTTCCTCTGTAGTTATGATGATTTCGTTGCCGATTATGTTTTTCTATTTAAATGGCTTGTTTAATAATAACAATATAGTAACTGTCAGGAATTTTTATGGTGTATTGAGTGTGAAAGATGTTGTAGTCAATGGTAAAACTGAACGTAGACTAATTGATGGCACTACATCTCACGGTACACAATCACTAGAGCCGGAACAAAAACAAATCCCACGTAGTTATTACCGAGATAAAACAGGTATCTCAATTGCGTTCAAACATTTAAACGAGAACGCCTCTATTGACGTAGGATTTATAGGACTTGGTGCCGGAGCATTGGCTGCATATGGTAGAAAGGGTGACAATTATATTTTTTATGAGTTAAATCCTAATGTAGAAAGAATTGCTTACTCACATTTTAATTATTTAAAAGAATCTAAGGCAAAAATTGATGTCATATTAGGTGACGGACGAAGATCTTTGGCGCATGAATTGGCCACTTCTGGTAGCAGAGAATTTCAACTCCTGGTCATAGACGCATTTTCCGGAGATACAATCCCTATGCATTTATTGACCAAAGAAGCGTTTGAGTTATATTGGCGTCATCTTGTTGACGATGGCATTTTGGCAATCCATATTTCAAATCGGCATCTTAATCTTGAGCCGTTAGTCCATGGCTTGGCAAACAGTTTTGATAAAGCTGCTGTCATCATCGAGACTGTTGCAGAATATAATGGGCAACATAGCGCTGAATGGGTGTTGTTAAGTAATCGCACTAATCGTTTGAATAGCCGTTTTGATTTAATTGCAAATAAAAAATCGAACGCAGTTAACAAGACCGTTTTTTGGACTGATAACTACAGTAATTTATTATCGGTGTTGAAATGGTGAGGGCCTCTGCATTGACTCCTTCTATAAATTCTCCATAGTTGTATTTCGTCATTGTCTCTTAGCGGCGTTACTATTTAATAACAAGTATTAACACATTCAAAATAACTTTAACCATTTCAGTCAATAACAAAGAGGAATCTATGCGAATAATCATAATTTGTTCAATCTTGCTATGCCTTACCTGTCAAGTAAGCGCTTCTAATTCGATGGTTTATGCGGAAAAGCACTCCTTGAACTCAAAAGCTTTCAATTCACAACGAGAATTCTATGTCCATTTGCCGGAAAGTTATCCGTCAAATAAACAAAGAAAATACCCTGTACTTTATGTACTGCATGGTCAATCGGGTACACTAGGAGCTGTTGCATCTATTGAAGCTATTTCAAACGATATACCGGAACTCATCGTTGTGGGTGTGCAAAGCGAAGGCAAGGAGATGAGACCTGTTCTACTAGCTGGTGGTGAAACCAACAACAAAGGTAAATCCTTCAGAAGTTTTCTCTTAAATGAGCTGGTTCCTCATATTAAACAATCTTATAGAATCGCAGATTTCAGCATTTTATTGGGACATTCTAATTCGGGGCGATTTGTTTTAAACAGTTTACTGGATGATCCCGGCCAATTTAATGCTTACTTCGCGTCTAGCCCATCAATTGAAGATAATCTAATAAACAATAGAGTAAAAAAAGAACAACTGAAATTAGCAGCTACTAACACAAGGTTAATTATTACTCTAGCTAATGAGGGTGAACATATGGAAATACCCTTTAGAGAGCTTGTGAGTATTTTTAGTGAATCAGATAAAAGTAAGCCTCTTTTCCATCACAAAGAATATCCGGAGCAAAATCACGGGAGTAGTTACCTTGTGTCTCAATTATATAGTCTTAGGACTTTGTTCGAGGGTTGGCGGCCCAGTTGGGACATTAAGAGAATGGGACTAAGTAGTGTACAAAATCACTATCAACAATTAGCGGTTCGGTTTGGATTTGAAATTGAATTACCTTCTATAGAACTGTTACAAATGAGCTTCGTTTTTAGTCGATACGAATCAGAAGAAGGCGATAAAAAAGCAGAAGAAGTGGTAGATTATGCCCTCAATAATTACCCCAACATTGCAGATAGGTTTTTTGA
The DNA here is from genome assembly GCA_030590405.1 of Kangiellaceae bacterium. Lineage (GTDB taxonomy): Bacteria > Pseudomonadota > Gammaproteobacteria > Enterobacterales > Kangiellaceae. The sequence goes on along the minus strand of JAUUYO010000034.1, from coordinate 14,658 downwards.
CATCGTCGAGGGGCTGACTAATAATGGCTTTAAACAGCCGGGCAAAAATCTTCACCAGTTACTCTGCAAGAAGCTTGGTGAACACAGAAAATGTAAATAAAACCGGTCTGTCAGTTAATTCTATTAGTCAATAATTTAACCGCGTTTGACAGTTCGGTTTCAAAGTCTGTATTGATCATTTGGTTTCTTTTTAAATCAAAATTATCAAAAAATCTAGGCACCGAGAGACTGGCCACCACATCGCCCGCGAAATAAGGGGCGGATTTCACCGCCGTTGCTAGTACGCTAGACGCGCCTCCAAGGCCGGGTGATGTAGAAAGCAGTAACATGGGTTTATTTTGAAAGACTCTTGAGTTAATTCGAGAAGTCCAGTCAAACAAATTTTTATATGCTGCGGTATAAGTTCCATTGTGCTCAGCAAATGAAATGATAAGCGCATCGGCATCGGTTATTTTTTGGTAAAAACGACGTGCTTTTTCAGGTTGGCCTAACTGTTTTTCTCTTTCATCGCTAAAGATTGGCATTTCATAATCATGAATATCAAGGGTATCAATTTTGGCTACCGGAATTGCGCTCGCCGCATAGTTCGCCAATATGCGGTTAATGTAATGACTGTTATTACTGGCAGCAAAGGCTAATAGTTTCATGGAGTGGCTCCTGCTTTGACTCGGTTAGATGGATGAATTACGTTGCGCTGGAACATCGCTTAAATATTCAACAAACTCGACTTCAAATCCGGCCGGGTCGACAAAATAAATATTTTTTCTAAAGCTGGATTCTGCGCCATCTTTTGCGATTTCAAAACCAGCGTTTACTAAGCGTGAAATCACCTCTTCTAAATTATCCACCACATAAGCAAAATGGGCCAAGCCAACAGAGTGTCCTTCGAGCTGTCGGTTCTTTCCTTCGCCATTATCACTTAATGCGATGTATTGAAAATCGTCACCAAAATGCAACCAGTGGCGCGGCTTCCCATACCACTCTGCATCGTCTTCATCACGTATTTTCCAATGAGGAAAGGCTGCTTTGTAAAAACTAATCATGGCTTCGATATCTGATACCACTAAATTTATGTGCTCTAAACGGACCATATTTATACTCCTTTTGAATCTAATTAATTTGATTTTTAACTAGTGTAATACCTCAGCATAACTTGAGGTAAAGCTTTTTTTTGACTAAACTTAAGGCTACTTATCGGAGGAAATATGCTAAAAGCAATTTTGAGTGTTGGGCGGGTAGCCGAGCGATGCGGGGTAAAAGTGAGTACCCTGCATTTTTACGAGCAAAAAGGTTTAATCAAGAGCTGGCGAAATGAAGGTAATCAACGGCGCTATAAAGCGGATGTCATGAGGCGGATAGCAGTGATTAAAGCTGCGCAGAAAGTCGGTGTGAGTTTAGAATCAATAAAAAAAGCTTTAGCCACTTTGCCTGACAATCGCACGCCATCGACGAAGGATTGGGAAAAACTCTCCACCCGTTGGCGCGATGAACTCAACGCTCGAATAGCTTTTATGGAAAAATTACGCGATTCGATGACCAGCTGCATTGGTTGCGGTTGCCTGTCCATGAAAAACTGCCCAATTTATAACCAGGAGGATAAATTGGCTTCACAAGGCAGTGGTGCGGTCATTTTGAATCGGTAGCAGGCCTGTTATTTCTCTTCTTGATACGCTATCCGAGGTAACCAGAGGATAGACGTGGTTATCCATATCTACTGTTGAATGACCAATAATAAACACCGAAAGCCAGCTTAAAAGCATCTATTCATTACATATCTATTAAGAAACAAAATATTATTTGCTAACTATTTAGCAAGAGACGCCAAGTCAGGCAAATAACTGTGAGCTTATTGCTTAGGCAAGCTCAAGCACTTTAGCCACTAACTTTTGGATCCCGCTGTAAGCTTCCAACATATTCCCGGCCAGCATATAGGCTGGGGTACTCACTACTTTACGAGCTTCATCAATTACAAATTCGGTAACCGGGCATTCAATATGTACGCCGCCCATAGCTTCAATCGCTTTAGCCGTTTCCAGATCGTTTCCAATAGTCCCTTTAACTCCAGAGCCATACACTAGCGGGATCATAACTGGCGAAATACAAATAAAACCAATCGGCTTATCGCTATTTGCCATGGCTTTGGCAAAACTCAGAACATCTTTATTTACTGTGCAATCGGCCCCGTTATCGGCAAAATCAGATAAATTTTTTGCCGCGCCAAAACCGCCGGGAAAAATCAAGGCATCAAAGTCCTCCGGCTTCGCTTGCCTGACGTCTTTGACATTACCGCGAACGATACGTGCTGATTCGACCAGCACATTTCTACACTCGCCTTCAGCAACCTCACCTGTTAAATGATTCACTACTTGTGCTTGCGCAATATCCGGTGCAAAACATTGGTAGTTTGCGCCATTTTTTTCCAGTTCGAGCAAAGTAAAAACACTTTCATGGATCTCGGTGCCGTCAAAAACACCACATCCAGATAAAATAACCGCAACATTTTTCATTTTGATCTCCAGTTTTTTTTCGCGAGAATGATTTTGTGCTTGTAGGGTGTATTAGAGTGTTTTTTTTGCCCGTAATACACCATTCTCAGTCTAATGCTCGCGTCGGATTACGGCAATAAAGACCGCCTAATCCGACCTACTTCCTAAGGGCAGCTTTCAAAAAATTAATTTTTACGGCTGCCCTAAGTTTTAGGTTTATGTGTTGAGTTCTGATAGCGAGGCCGATCTTGCTGCTCCTGGAGCAATGGTTCAATGACCCGAATACTCGCGGAATAGCGCTCGCCAAGCTCAACATATTCCTGAGTCCCTGTTTTTTTCCAACCGAATTCCTGCTCAGTGACTTGTCGTGTAACCTTAGCAGGAACGCCCATCAACATCGAGCGAGGCTCACATTCAAAGCCTGCACGAACAAATGAGCTGGCTGCCACAAAAGATCCAGCGCCGATTTTTGCATCATCCATAACAACCGCATTCATACCAACCAAAACATGTTCGCCAATCCGGCAACCATGCAAAACCGCGCCATGCCCAATATGACTATAAGGCTCTAAATGGCAGTCCTTATCAGGAAAACTATGCAGCACGCAGGTATCTTGAATATTGCTGTGATGGCCGACAAAAATACGCCCAAAATCACCGCGCAGCACCGCGCCGGGACCGATAAAACAGTGTTCTTCGATGATTACATCGCCGATTATTTCAGCGCTTGGGTGAATATAGCTATTAGCTTTGACTACCGGGATAAACTTTTCTAAGGCATAAATGGGCATAATTTTTCCAATGTGATGATTTATCGATAAGCTGAGAATTATACCCTTAAATCTGAAAAATTGGTTTGACCAATTTGATTAGCCGAGTCAATGCGTTACATATTATTGAATATTTGCTATTATTCTGTATCAAATTATATTTCCGGCGGCTAGTGGCAATCTGAATGAAAATACAAAGTTATGTGAAGGGTGAATGGTGTAGTGGTAATGGGCGGGTCGATACTCTGGTTAATTCGGTCAATGACAAGCTGATTGGCGAGGTTCACTCGCTGGATTCCGATTTTGATCAGATCCTTGAGTATGGACGTAGCGTTGCCGGGCCTGAACTCAGAAAACTGACCATTCATGATCGCGCTGAGCGGATCAAACTGCTGGCCAAATACTTGCTGGATCGAAAAGAAGATTATTATCGTATCTCTTATATGACCGGTGCAACCCGAGCGGACTCCTGGGTGGATATTGAAGGCGGTATCGGCACCATGTTTAGTTATACCGGTATTGCCCGCCGAGAATTAAATAACGATACCTTTGTTGTCGAAGGTCCAGTGGAGCCACTGTCGGCCAACGGCACTTTTGTTGGTCAGCACATACTAACCTCTAAAGAAGGCGTATCGCTGCATATCAATGCATTTAACTTTCCGGTGTGGGGAATGCTGGAAAAAATTACCCCAAGTATTATTGCTGGCGTGCCAGTGATTGTTAAACCGGGAACGGTTAGTTGTTATTTGACCGAAGCGGTGGTTAAAGCAATCGTCGAATCCGAAATTCTGCCAAAAGGAACAGTACAACTGATTAGCGGAAGTGTTGGCGATATTCTCGATCATGTTAACGAGCAAGATGTGGTGACCTTTACTGGTTCTGCTTCTACCGGGCGCAAGCTGAAAAGTCATCCGAATATTATCGCTAAAAGCGTGCCTTTTACCATGGAAGCTGATTCGCTTAATTGTTGTATTTTGGCGCCGGATGTCACGGTAGATGATCCAGAATTTGATCTCTACATTAAAGAAGTCGCCAGAGAAATGACCACCAAAGCAGGCCAAAAATGTACCGCTATTCGCCGCGCCATTGTGCCGTTCAATATGACCGAAGCGGTTAGTGAGGCATTAATTAAGCGTTTGCAAGCAACCGTGATTGGCGATCCGGGACAAAAAGAAACCCGCATGGGGGCATTGGTTGGTAAATCTCAACGGGATGACGTACTGGCGGCGGTTGAAAAACTGATGACAGGCAATGAAACATTGCTAAGTGGCATGGATGATTATCAACTGATTGGTGCAGACAGCGATAAAGGTGCATTTATGGCACCAACACTGCTAAGAGCGAGCGATCCTTTTAATAATATTACAGCTCACGAAGTCGAAGCCTTTGGTCCGGTCAGCACCTTAATGCCTTATGACGGGATTGAACAGGCTATTCAACTGGCCAAAATGGGTAAAGGAAGTTTAGTTGGTTCGGTGATCACAAAAAGTCCTGAATATGCCAGAGACATTATCCTCGCCAGTGCATCACATCATGGGCGAATGTTAGTGCTCGATGCCGAATGTGCCAGTGAATCCACCGGCCATGGCTCGCCATTGGCCAGTTTGGTTCATGGCGGTCCTGGACGCGCTGGTGGCGGCGAAGAATTAGGTGGTTCACGAGCAATTAAACACTATATGCAACGAACTGCTATTCAAGGATCGCCCACATCGATTATGGCGATCACCAATCAATATACCAAAGGCGCAAAAACTACCACGGATAGAGTTCACCCCTTTAGAAAATATTTTGAAGAATTAGAAATCGGTGAAACATTAATTACTCATCGAAGAACTGTCACCGAAGCGGATATTGTTAATTTCGGTTGCTTATCGGGTGATCATTTTTATGCACATTTTGATGAAATTGCTGCTAAAGATTCTTTCTTTGAAAAACGAGTTGCTCACGGCTATTTTGTTATTTCAGCCGCTGCAGGTATGTTTGTTGATCCGGGCCAGGGGCCAGTGATTGCAAATTATGGAATAGATAATCTACGTTTTGTTGAACCCGTGGGGATTGGCGATACCATTCAAGTACAATTAACTGCTAAAAGAAAAATCAAGAAAACTAAAAAGCCCGATGATAAATACGATACTGGGATTGTTGTATGGGCGGTGGAAGTCACTAATCAACATAATGAACCGGTGGCGGTTTATGATATTTTGACGTTAGTTGAACGGATGAAAAAGGACTAATAGAGAGAAGAATATGTACAAAACAATTAAAATAGAAAAAAATAACGGCGTTGCGAGTTTAACCCTTAATCGTCCTGACCGACTTAATAGTTTCAACGTGCAAATGCATGAAGAACTACAGACGGCATTAGATGATATTGCGACCGATGGTGAAACACGTTGCTTAATGATCACCGGAGCTGGTCGCGGTTTTTGTGCAGGCCAGGATCTAAATGATCGAGCAGTCAGCGCTGATGGTCAAGCGCCTGATTTGGGCATGAGTGTCGAGAAGTTTTACAATCCATTGATCCGCAGAATAACTAATCTTAAGATGCCGGTTATCTGCGCACTTAATGGTGTGGCGGCGGGAGCTGGTGCAAGTTTAGTCATGGCCTGCGACATTGTGATTGCCGCACGTTCAGCCTCGTTTATTCTTTCTTTTGCCAAAGTGGGGCTAGTGCCTGATTCGGGCAGTTCCTGGCATTTTACTCGTGCACTCGGTTTACCGCGGGCAAAAGCGCTGGCAATGTTAGGTAACAAATTAAAAGCTGAACAAGCAGAGCAGTGGGGCCTTATTTATCAGGTAGTAGATGATAAAGCTTTGATAGAAGAAGCACAAAAGCTAACTCGTTATTTAGCCACTCAACCAACCGAAGCGTTGGCCAATATAAAAGAATTAGTTCACACTTCCTTTGACTATAGTTTAAACGAGCAGCTTGAAAGAGAGCGCAAAGCAATGCAACATTTAGGTCGAAGCCATGATTATAAGGAAGGGGTGGCGGCATTTATTGAAAAACGTGAACCATCTTTCAAAGGTAAATAGTTTAAGCCTAAACCGACTAAAGGAAAGTAGAGAGAAAAAATGAATTGTCCCTATGATGCTAGTAAAAACACTAGCGAAAACGATGAAGTGAAAAATGTAAGAGACATGGAAGACTCTATTCATACTGATTTTAATGATGATATGTCTTACGGCGATTATCTATGCTTGGAACAAATACTGTCAGCGCAAGATTTACGCTCAAACGTGCATGATGAAATGTTATTTATTACTATTCATCAGACAAGTGAGTTATGGCTAAAGTTGGCCGGGTTTGAACTGAATGAAGCAATTAAAAATGTTCAGGATCTGGATTTTGGACACGCTTTTAAAGTGATTTCCAGAGTTAAACAAATTCTCAGCCAGCTAACGCAATCCTGGAGTATTTTATCCACTTTAACGCCAGTTGATTATCTTAAATTTCGTGACTCATTAGGCCATTCTTCCGGGTTTCAATCTTATGGCTATCGCAAACTTGAATTTTTATTAGGTAATAAAAATGAGTCGTTGATTAAAGTGCATGAGAGTAACCCGATAATTTATGCAGAGCTTAAGGGTATATTGCAAAAACCGAGTCTTTACGATGAAGTTATTAAGATCTTGCACAAACAAGGTTTGGCAATTGATGAAGAGGCTCTTAATCGTGATTTTAGTCAGCCTTATCAAGCTTCTAAATCAGTCTTAAATGCCTGGTTGAAAATCTATCAAAATTCGGAAAAGTATTTTGAACTTTATGAGCTAGCGGAAAAATTACTCGATATTGAAGACGCGTTTCAACAATGGCGTTTTAAGCATATGTACACCGTGCAACGAATTATTGGCAACAAAATGGGCACGGGTGGATCGAGTGGTGTAGGTTTCTTAAAAAAAGCATTAGATATCAGCTTTTTTCCGGAGTTATTTGAGTTAAGAACTCATTTGTAAATAAGTAAAAAACAAATAGTTAAGATTTAAATTTTAACATCTCCGACTTCTCTCTTTGCGAGAGAGGTAGGGAGAGGGAAGGTTTTAAAAATGAAAAAAGTTTATATTTGTGACGCGATAAGAACACCGATTGGCCGTTTCGGCGGCTCTCTTTCTGGCGTTCGTGCCGACGATCTTGGAGCAATACCTATCAAGGCTTTGATGGATAGAAATCCTCAAGTGAAATGGGAGGATATCGATGATCTTTATTATGGTTGTGCCAATCAAGCTGGTGAAGATAATCGCAATGTAGCTCGCATGAGTGGACTGCTTGCCGGATTACCTCAATCGGTTCCTGGCGTGACCATTAATCGTTTGTGCGGTTCCGGAATGGACGCTGTAGGAACAGCCGCTCGCGCGATTGCTTGCGGCGAACAATCGATGGCAATCGCTGGTGGCGTTGAGCAAATGTCTCGCGCTCCTTTGGTCATGCCAAAAGCCGAAAGTGCTTTTTCGCGTAAAGCTGAGATTTTTGATACCACTATGGGTTGGCGTTTTGTCAACAAAAAAATGGCCGAGCGATATGGTGTGGATAGCATGCCAGAAACCGCTGAAAATGTAGCAGAACAATTTGATATCAGCCGAGAAGATCAAGATAAATTTGCATGTCTAACTCAAGAAAAAACTCAAAAAGCACAACAAGCAGGCATTTTTGAAAAAGAAATCATTTCAGTAACGGTTAAAGTCAATCCCCGTGTCGCTAAAAAAAGAGGCGAAACTAAGGAATTTTCAGTCGATGAACACCCTCGCCCTAGCACTTTAGAAGGATTAGCTAAACTTGGCACGCCATTCAAAAAAGATGGAACAGTAACTGCGGGTAATGCTTCGGGGATCAACGATGGTGCTTGTGCCCTGTTGATAGCTAATGAAGAACGATGCAAATTGCAAGACTTGACCCCAATAGCGAGAATTGTCGGGATGGCTACCTCAGGATTAGAGCCTAGAATTATGGGTTATGGTCCTGTAGAGGCCACTCGCAAAGTCCTTAAAAATACTGAACTCAGTTTAGAGCAAATGGATGTTATTGAATTAAACGAAGCGTTTGCTGCACAAGGTTTAGCCGTTTTGCGAGAGCTAGGTTTAGCAGATGATGATAAGCGAGTGAATCCAAATGGTGGCGCGATTGCTCTTGGTCACCCGCTTGGAATGAGTGGTGCTCGATTAGTGACAACCGCGGCTTATGAATTACAAAGAAATGCTGGTCAGTATGCGCTATGCACAATGTGTATTGGCGTAGGGCAGGGCATTGCAATGATCATTGAAAAAGCTTAAAATTTTTTATGTTTTAGATTTAGAGCAGGAGATTAACTCACATGCAAAAGGTAGATGATGCGCAAGCGCAAATAGAATTTGACCGTCGCGTTGCCGATGAACAAAAAATCGAACCAACGGACTGGATGCCAGACGATTATCGTAAAAACCTGATCCGTCAAATGTCTCAGCATGCTCATTCAGAAGTGATCGGCATGCAACCAGAAGGTAATTGGATAACCCGCGCACCGAGTCTTCGTCGTAAAGCAATTTTGTTAGCTAAAGTTCAGGATGAAGGTGGTCATGGTTTGTATTTATACAGCGCAACAGAAACGCTTGGTATTACTCGAAGTGAAATGATTGAGGCATTACAAACTCGTAAAGCTAAATATGCATCCATTTTTAATTACCCGACACTTAACTGGGCGGATATCGGTGCGGTCGGCTGGCTGGTTGATGGTGCCGCCATTGTCAATCAGATTGCGTTGCAACGAACATCTTACGGACCATACTCACGAGCGATGATCCGAATTTGTAAAGAAGAGAGTTTTCATCAACGCCAGGGGTACGAGTTAATTTATGCGATGGCCAAAGGAAGTCCAGAACAAAAAGAAATGGCGCAAGATGCACTAAATCGATTCTGGTGGCCTTCGTTAATGATGTTTGGTCCTCACGACAGTGATTCAGCTCACTCTGCTAAATCTATGCAGTGGAAAATTAAGCGAGAAACCAATGATGTTTTACGCCAGCGATTTATTGATCAAACAGTCCCACAAATTGAAGTGCTGGGATTAGAAATGCCCGACCCAGAAATCAAATGGAATGAAGAAAAAGGTCAGTATGATTCTGGTGAAATTAACTGGCAAGAATTTTATGAGGTAATTAACGGTAATGGTCCCTGCAATCATCAGAGAATAAAACATCATCTTAAAGCGCACAAAGACGGTGAGTGGGTGAGAGAAGCGGTGCGCGCCTACGCTGAAAAACAACAAGCAAAAAAAGCCGCGAATGTTGCTTAGTCTTAATCGAAAAAGGAAAAAACAATGAATCAAGAACAAGTTGTTAATCAAGAGTATTTAGCAGTTTACGAAGTTTTTATCCGTTCCGCACGAGGATTAGATCATAAACATGTTGGCAGTTTGCATGCTGAAAGTCCGGAACATGCATTAATGTATGCAAGAGATTGCTACTTACGCCGTTCCGAAGGGGTGAGCGTTTGGGTGGTTAAAGCGACTGACATTACGGCTTCACAAGAATCGGATCTCGAAAATTTTGTTGATCCAATGGATGACAAAGACTACCGCCATGCGACTCATTATGTGTTGCCGGATAGTGTTACTAATATGTGATCGATTTTAGAACCGCCTTGAGCTCCCTTTGAAAAGGGAGAGGTTATAAAATAGAATTTAGAGAGATTTTAAAATGAACCAAGAACAAAAAAATCTGTATCGTTTCTTAGTCGGATTAGCTGATGATTCGGTCGTATTAAGCCACCGATTAAGTGAATGGTGTAGCAATGGCCCTTATCTGGAAGAAGATATCGCGCTTTCGAATATTGCGTTGGACTATTTAGGCCGGGCAAGGATGTTTTACCAATATGCTGCACAAATCGAAGGTAAAGACAGAAGCGAAGATGATATCGCTTATTCTCGAAACGAAAGAGAATATACCAATCTCTTAATCCATGAGTTGCCAATTAATGATTTTGCTTTTACGATGTTACGCCAGTTTTTTGTAGACGTTTTCTATTGCCAGTACCTTGAACAGCTATGCCAATCGAGTGATTCAACAGTTGCCGCGATTGCTGCTAAATCAGTTAAAGAAAGTCGTTACCATCTAAAACGAAGTGAACCCTGGATTAGACAATTATCAGAAGGTACTGACGAGAGTCGAAGCCGAGTATTGGACGCAAAAACTGAATTAGAAAGTTTTGTAGGTGAGCTATTCCTGATGCCAGAATGGGAAAAATCATTGCTTGAAAGCGATATCGCGGTGGATAGAGAATTAATCAAACCTGATTGGGATCAATATGTGCGAGAATTTTTAACAGGTTCCAAAATTGAATTTGCAGGTAGTGAATTGAAGATTAGCGGTGGACGAAATGGCGTACATACGGAATTTTTAGGTCATATGTTAAGTGAAATGCAGTTTCTACAAAGAGCTTACCCAGGGTTGAAGTGGTAGCTGTCTTTATCTTATCTCCCCTTGGGAGAGGGCTAGCAAGAGGAAAATAATGTCACAAGTTATTCCCACATTATCACCAGAATTTGCTAAGCGCCGTGCTTATCGAAATAATTCTCCCTTTCAGAATATCTGGAATATTCTGGACAAGGTATTCGATCCTGAATTGCCTGGTTTGACTATATGGGACTTAGGTATATTACAAGACATTCAACTAGCTGATGAACTCTATACCATTGTTGTAACTCCTACCTATAGCGGATGTCCGGCAGTTGATATGATTAATACCGATATTAAAATGGAGCTAGCCAAAGCCGGGATTGATAATGTCACCGTCAAAGTTACCCTAGCACCTGCCTGGACTACTGAAATGATGTCACCAGCGGGTAAAGCGCATTTGAAAAGTATCAATATTGCACCACCGGATGAAAATGATAAAGTAATTTGCCCGAACTGCGATAGCGAAAATACCAAGTTGATTAGCCAGTTCGGCTCAACCGCCTGCAAGTCACTTTATCAGTGCTCTGATTGTTCAGAAGTATTCGATTATTTTAAACATTTTTAGATTCATTCGGTAGGAGCGATCCTCTGCGCCGCGAAAAAATAAAAGGTCAAAACAATGAGTACAGAATTTTATTCACTAACAATTAGCAAAGTAGAACGATTAACCAAAGAATCAGTTGCAGTCGATTTTATTGTACCTGAAGAACTCAGAGAAAAGTTCCAGTATAAGCAAGGGCAGCACTTAACACTTAAAGCTGATATTAACGGTGAGGATATTCGCAGGTCTTATTCTTTGTGCCGAGGGGTCGCAGCCCAATCACTTCGAGTGGGAATAAAAACCATTGAGGATGGTATTTTTTCAAACTACGCTAATACTGAACTTAAAAAAGGTATGACGCTTGAAGTGATGCCGCCGCAGGGGCATTTTTATACCGAGTTATCTGCTGAGGTGAATAAACATTATCTTCTGGTGGCCGTAGGCAGTGGAATTACTCCAATGCTTTCTCATATCGAGTCTATTTTAAAAGTTGAGCCAAACTCACAAATCACTTTACTATACGGCAATAAACGCACACCTTTGATGATGTTTAGAGAGCACCTCTGTTTTCTAAAAAATGAGTATCTGGAACGTTTTCAATGGTTGAATTTTTTCACCAAAGAAGAAAATGATTCAATTATATTGAACGGTCGAATTAGTGCACAAAAAATTATTGATTTAGATCAATCACGTATGATCCGCATCAAAAACTTTAACGATATATTTATTTGTGGGCCAGAAAGTAGCACTTTAGAAATTGCCAAAGCTTTCGAATCCTGGGGCTTTGATAAATCACAAATACATTATGAACTATTTTTTTCGGGTCTTGCTGAAAAAGAAGCAGAGAAAACTCAGGCCAGGCGTTCGGAAAAATACGGTAAAAAAATCGCCAATGTGTCGGTAAAAGTCGCCGGAAGAAAAACTTTGGTTGAATTAGAAATGGGCGGTGACAATATTCTTGATGCGGCAATAGAACATGGTGCGGACCTGCCTTTCTCCTGTAAAGCGGGCGTTTGTGCAACCTGCAAGGCCAAGGTGATCAAAGGTAAAGTCGAAATGGATTTTAATCATTCGTTAACCGAGCAGGAAGTTAAGGATGGAATGATCCTGACCTGTCAGGCTCATCCTGTTTCTGATGATGTAGCAATTGATTTTGATTTTAGCTGATCATGTGGGTTGGTTTTATAGGGTTTGTAGGTTGGGTTTTAACCCAACATCCGATTATCGGAGGATAGTTTTGACTTCTTGTTGGACTAAAGTTCAACCTACAGGAAAATACTTTTTTACAAATCGAGAACTGAAATATTAAACATACTAATTTTATATATAGCCGAACTGAAAAAGCCAATATCAGTTGCAAAACATTTATTGTTACTTTCTTTGGAGACGTTGTTTCGCAGCACGGCCATTGGATTTGGTTAGGCAGCTTGATCGAAGAACTTGAACCGCTTGGCTATTCAGAAAGATTAATTCGCACCTCTGTATTTCGTCTGGTTCAAGAAGACTGGCTACAGGTGAAAAAAATCGGTCGAAAAAGTTATTATGCTTTTACTGAATCAGCGAATAATCATTATACTAAGGCGGCTCGTCGTATCTACGCAGTCACTATCGAGCATCATGATGATCGTTGGTTACTAGTCATTCCGAGCTTTGTAACAGAAGATAAAATGGTTAACTTTAAACGACAACTAAAATGGTTAGGTTTTAGTTCGTTAACTTCGGGTACTTATGCTCATCCATCTTTCGAACGAAGTTCGCTAGAGGAGACTATTAAAGAGTTAGAGATCACTGGTTCGGTCATTACCTTTTCCGCAAAGACGATTGATGATGATTCTTCGCAGGCATTAAAAAAACTGGTTTTCGAAAAGTGGAATTTAAGAAATTTACAACAACAATACCATAACTTTATTAAAATCTATCAGCCTCTATTGGAAGTATTAAAAATCACTCCTGAATTAACTAGCCAGCAAAGTTTTTTACTAAGAACATTATTAATTCATGAATATCGGCGAATACTTTTAAAAGATCATGAGCTATCCTCTAATATGTTGCCGGAAGATTGGAACGGATATCAAGCCAATCAACTGGTAAAAAACTTATACTCTAAGTTAGATAAAAAATCATGCTGTTATATTGTGAGTTCATTACAAGCAATGGATGGTTATTTGCCAAAAGCATCGATTGAGTTTGAACGCCGATTTAGATAATTATTTTTTATTCATTATTTTGTACTACTTTCTAAATAGTAGACTAGAAAAAGCAATTAACAACTGAGAATCACTATGAATATGCCAGTTACTTTCAAGCAACAGAAATCCATTGGGATCATTAGTATCGATTATCCCCCGGTAAACGCATTATCTCAACCAGTGCGTCAGGGATTAGTCGAGGGTATCGAAAAATTCGAAGCCGATGATTCAGTAAAAGCGATCATTATTCGTTGTGAAAATAAAACATTTATCGCTGGTGCTGATATCAAAGAATTCGGCCACACGCCATTAGAGCCACATTTACCGGATGTGGTTAATCGTATTGAAGCAAGCAATAAACCCGTTATCGCCAGCCTGTTCGGCACATCGCTTGGTGGTGGATTTGAGGTGGCGCTCGCCTGTCATTATCGAGTGGCATTAGAGTCTGCAAAAGTGGGATTACCCGAAGTGAATTTAGGGTTAATTCCCGGCGCAGGAGGAACTCAAAGGCTGCCAAGAATTCTTGGCGCAAAAAGAGCGCTCGATATGATTACTGCCGGTAAACATTATCCGGTGACTAGTTTTTTTGGGGCAGGTTTTGAGGAGAGCAGTTTATTTGATGCCATTTTTGATAGCCAACAAAATTTAGATAGCGCGACATTATTATTCGTTAATGAACTTATCAAAAATGATCGATTAAAAATAGCCAGAGTTGGAGAAAAATTGATTAGCCATGATGTTGAAGATTGGCAGAAAACACTTTCACAAATCACCAAAAAAGCGCGTGGCAAAGAGGCTCTTGTGGTTGCTGCTAATCTCATTATGAATAGTTGTAATATGAATATCGCTGACGGTATGGCGATGGAAAGAAAAGAATTTATTAAACTACGCGACTCTGATCAATCAGCAGCGCTTAGGTTTGTGTTTGGCGCAGAAAGAATGGCCGCTAAAACCAGTTTTGAGGCCGCTCCATTAGAGGTTGAAAATGTCGGTATTATCGGTGGCGGCACGATGGGGGCCGGTATTGCGACTGCATTTTTATCATCCGGTTTTCAAGTAATTTTAATGGAGCTAAATCAACCAGCATTAGATGCCGGAGAAAAGCAGGTCGAAAATCATTTTACGGCTAATCTCAGTCGAGGACGTATGACTCAGACTCAAATCGATGAATATCTGAGTAATCTAACACCATCCATTGATTACCAAGTGCTGGCACAATGCGATTTAGTGATTGAAGCCGTGTT
>JAUUYO010000205.1 GCA_030590405.1 Kangiellaceae bacterium | reverse complement strand
CTTTTTAACACCTTCTGGCGCATATAAACTTATATATTTTTCGATCTCATTTCTAATATTCATATTTTAAAACTCCATGTAAATTGGTGACACTTATGACTAAACTTAAACTCGCTAACAGTTGATTCTACGGAATTATTCCTTAGATGGCCTTTTCCGTAGTTTTTTTATAATTACTGGAATATACGCAGCTTTCTGTTATTAATCAATTGCTTGTTCTTGGGGAATTAGGTTTCTTACCGATAAACGCGGAATCATTCCGCAGTTTTTTTGAAAATTTCCTTTGTACGCCAAATTAACTGGGGCCAGTGTCGATCGAGAAGTTGAAACAGTGTAAATGGTAAAAATGGGAAGCAATACAACTTTATGAGGTCTTGCATCGTGCGTGGGTGCTATTTTTAACTCGTTAAGATGAGCTACTATAATCAGGTAGAGTGGAGTGGCAATTTAAAACGTGTAATTTTAGTGAGGTGTTGGCGAGTGCGGAGCAGGGGAGTTACCCCCTGTTTTGGCTATTAGATATCTATCCAGGCCGACCATCGGCGCGAGTTGTCACCAGCATTGGACTATAAAAAAACAAATAAATGGCAAAAGCTAATACCCACAATAAACCGGCCAGACTAATGCTCAGGCTATAAAGCTCCGGCATCCAGATTGGCAAGAACACTCGAACGATGGCAGACAGTAATATCAGCACAAAGCTAATACTCACCATGCGATGTGGTTTTAAAGGTCGCCCCGTGTGACCCAATGTCACTCGTGAAATCATCGCGAGTATCATGCCGCCAATACCGCCAACGGTAAAGCTATGTAATGCTGCGCTCGTATTATCCATCCAACCAGCGCCATGAAGTGCCAGCATCACAAATCCAAAAGGAATAAAAGCAAAAGCCAGATGCAGCGACCATAATAAAGGAATGGACCAGGTATGCTGAATTCCCCAGCGTAAAAAACGTGTGCCATTGGCCAGTGCTGCAACAGCGGATACAATCATCATTAGAGTCGAATCTACTTTGTCATAGCCCATAAAGGCGATAACAACCATGACCAGAATCGAAAGGATGGCAATCGCTTCCAACCATTTGATTGGAGCAGATTTTTGCTGGCCAGTACCATTAGCGGTAAATGCCGGAATGACCCGTCCGCCCAAAATTGCTATGATCAAAGTAAATAACATAATGGTGGCGTGTAATGATTGCATGGCTAGTGTCGGCTGGTTGTTGACCACAGACCAATGGCTAGCGGCATTTAATGAGGCCAGAATTAATAAAATGGGTACAAACATCAGGTTACGCCATTGTTTGACTTTGATGACCGGATAAGCCATGGCTATGGCTGAAAAAATAAGATAAGAAACATCAATACTCGCGATTATCCAATGATTTATTCCGCTTGCAAAACTAATCAATAGTCGCGCGGTTATCCAGATGAGCACTAAAGCTGCTAACCACTTGCCTCTTATTCCGGGAACCCCGGTCCAGGTTCTTACTGCGGTTAATAAAAACCCTGTGACAATCGCAATACCAAAACCAAATAACATTTCATGTCCGTGCCACCATACCGCACCTCCATAAGGCGTCCACTGAAGAGGGGCCGACCAAAAGTGGAGCCACCAGCCGATGGCTCCAATTGAGAACAACGTGCCTAAAAAAAATAGAGGTCTAAACGCCAAGCGTAAGATTGGTGGGATTGCCATTGCGGTTTTATGGTTATCAACATTAAGGGACATAGCTTTTTCTCAGAAATTGAATAAGTGAGCATTAGTTTAGGAGCAACTATTTTAGCTATCACTTTTTGAAAAGGATTATACTGATAAAAATTGTAATTAACTTGATCTTGAGGCGTAAATGTCGCTTCGTAGCGAGACACAGGCCCTAACAACCAGATATTAATTTAAAAATTAATATCTGGTTGCTGAGCAACATAGTTCAGTTAAATATATCCATTACTGGGATGAACGGCAGAAATTGCTGAATTATCGCTGTTTTCCCTGTTATTTTCCGCTATAATTGCGCGTTCGATTTCGCCTACAGCAGTTATGGACCTCCAATTTTGAGACAATCTTTCCAATCCGTAAAAGGCATGAATGATGTTCTGCCAGATGAGACGCCAATTTGGCACTATCTGGAGTCTTGCCTGAGAGAAATTACAACGAGTTATGGCTACTCTGAAATTCGTATGCCAATAGTTGAAAACACTCAACTATTTTGTCGATCGATTGGCGAAGTGACTGATATTGTTGAAAAAGAAATGTACACCTTTGTCGATAAAGGCGAAGACAGTCTGACCTTGCGCCCGGAAGGAACGGCTTCATGCGTGCGTGCAGGTATTCAACACGGGTTACTTTATAACCAACAACAACGTTTGTGGTATATGGGACCGATGTTTCGTCGGGAACGTCCGCAAAAAGGTCGATATCGGCAGTTTTACCAGTTTGGTTTGGAAACCTTTGGTTTAAAAGGCCCCGACATTGACGCGGAAATTATTGCGCTCAGTGCCAGGTTATGGAAAAAATTGGGTTTAAATGAGGTTGAGTTACAGATTAATTCTTTGGGAAGTAATCAGGCTCGGGAAGCTTACAAAGAAAAACTGGTCGATTATTTTGCTCAAAATTTAGATGCGCTGGATGAAGATAGCCAGAGACGTTTAAAATTGAACCCGCTAAGAATTTTAGATACTAAAAATCCAGGCATGAAAGGGCTGGTCGAAAATGCGCCTAAATTGCTGGACCATCTGGATGATGAATCTAAACAGCATTTTGAAGGTTTATGTCATAAACTGGACCATTTAGGGATAGCCTATGTGATTAATCCTAAATTGGTGCGAGGATTAGATTATTATAACCGCACGGTTTTTGAGTGGGTAACCACCGATTTAGGTTCACAAGGAACCATTTGTGCAGGTGGTCGTTATGATGGATTGGTCGAACAACTCGGCGGTCAGGCGACTCAAGGCTGTGGATTTGCGATGGGATTAGAAAGGATCATTTTGCTATTACAACAGCAAAGTGACTTATCGGATAAACTTTCAACCAAAACGGATGTCTATCTATGCACTTTGGGAGAATCAGCGGAAATGGCCGGTATGCAGTTGGTCGAGAAATTAAGAGATGGCTTACCCAAGCTTAAATTACAACTTCATTGTGGTGGCGGTAATTTTAAAAAGCAATTAAAAAAAGCCGATAAATCTTCTGCAGCCATTGCACTAATTTTAGGTGGCGACGAAGTGGAGCAACAACAGATTACCATTAAGACCCTTCGTGAAAAATCTGATCAGGTGACAATTGCCCAGTCAGAACTGATATCGCGATTGCAACAAATATTTGCCATATAAAATAACATTAGTTTTATAAAATAACGTGATTTTATAAAATAGCATTGGTTTATAAAATATAACTGAATAGAAAATTTTAGGAGTTTTAACGTGTCATATCAAACAGAAGAACAACAAGTCGAGCAATTAAAAGAATGGTGGAAAGATAACGGAACACCGTTA
This sequence comes from Kangiellaceae bacterium, assembly GCA_030590405.1. Classification (GTDB taxonomy): domain Bacteria; phylum Pseudomonadota; class Gammaproteobacteria; order Enterobacterales; family Kangiellaceae. The sequence continues at coordinate 2,597 of JAUUYO010000205.1, read as the reverse complement.
ATTGTGGGCGCCGTATTAGGGCTATCAGGATTTTTTGGCTGGAAATTCTGGAGTGAGAAACAAATTGCAGAGCAAGAGGCGGCCTCTAATCTTTATACGACGGTCTCAGAGCTGGTTGGTAAAGAAGATACGGCTAAGTTGGTCGAAAATGCGGCCAAGGTCAAGGAAAGTTTCCCTGATTCCAGCTATGCGATCCTTTCCGCTTTTCATCTGGCCAAGTTTGCGGTTGAAAATAACCAACTTGATGATGCGGTTACAGAGCTGACCTGGGTGATTGATAAACATTCAGCAAACGAATTAGTGCAAATTGCAAAAATACGATTGGCCAGAATTTTAGTCGCACAGCAAAAAGCCGAGCAAGCCTTGCCATTATTAGTTTTTACAGATGATTCGGGATATTTTGAGATGGCCAGCTTGGTCAAAGGTGATGCTTATATGGCACTCGATCGAAAAAACGAAGCGCTTGAAGCTTATAAAGCAGCTGACGCGGCCGGTAAAATCACCGCCAATCACTCGACACTTAAATTAATCATTGATGAGTTAACCGCCAGTGAACTGACTTTCAATGAGGCCCAGGAATAATGCGTTTTCATGCTCCAATTTTATTAATTGCTGCTTTATTGATTGCTGGTTGCAGTGATGATGAAGACTTGTATGAGCCGGATCCATTAGTCGATATTGAAAATCAATTTGAGATCAAAACTCTTTGGTCAACCAGTGTGGGTGATGGGATTGGTGAACAAGCACTAAAAATTTCGCCAGTTTATGCTTACAAGAAAATCTATATTGCCGACACGAATGGTGTTATCGCTGCAATTAACCCAGACAACGGCAAGAAAATCTGGGAAGTTGATTATGAAATGGCAATTGCAGGCGGCCCTAGTGTTGCGAGTAAATTGCTGGCGGTTGGTACTAGTCAAGGTGAAGTGCTGGTGGTTGACGCAGAAACAGGAGACGAAAAATGGCGAGCGCAGGTTTCCAGTGAAATTATTTCCAGCCCCGCGATCGGTGATGGTTATGTAGTGGTTAGAACCGTGGATGGGAAAATCTACGCATTTGACGCGCTAAGTGGCGAGCAAAAATGGTTTTATGATGAATCGCTTCCTCCTCTGACTTTGCGCGGAAACTCTGCACCTGTTATCGCTAATGGTGGGGTCATCTCCGGTTTTTCTAATGGCAAGCTCGCTGTGTTTATTTTGGCTAACGGTCAAGTCGCCTGGGAAAAGAAAATTGCGACTCCTATCGGTAGTTCTGAAATTCAAAGATTAGTCGACGTTGATTTGCAACCTTTGGTTGTTGGTGGTTCCATTTATATTGGATCGTTTAATGGAAATCTGGGTAGTTTAGATTTTAGAAGTGGCGAGTTCAATTGGCAAAGAGAGTTATCAACTTTTCAGGATATGGCGGTTGGTGACCTATGGCTTTTTGTCACCCATGAAAATAGCCATGTTAGCGGTATTAATCGAAGTAACGGGGTCATTATCTGGACACAAAAAGATCTCAATCGAAGACAACTCACCGCGCCAGGTGTGGTTGGTGACTATTTAGTAGTCAGCGATTTTGAAGGTTATGTTCACTGGATTTCCTCAAGTGATGGAAAGATTGTGAGCCGTGAACACATCGATTCTAGTGGTATTGCAGCCAACCCATTGGTCATTGGTGAGAAAGTTATTTTATACACTCGCGATGGTTCATTAGTTGCGATTAAGAAAAAATAGAATTTAGGTTTGTAGGGTGTATTAGAGCATTTGCTGTTCGTAATACACCGAAATGTTTCGGTCGATTGCTATGTCGTAATACGCCGAATTATTTTAAGGTGAAAATATTCCATCATGTTACCAGTTGTTGCATTAGTCGGTCGTCCCAATGTGGGAAAATCTACTTTATTTAATCGTTTTACACGCACTCGTGATGCGTTAGTTGCTGATCTTCCGGGATTGACCCGTGATCGTCAATACGGTCATGCTACTTTCAACGAGCAGCCTTTTATCATCATAGACACAGGCGGAATTACCGGCGGTGAAGTGGGGGTAGATGGTCTAATGGCCGAGCAGTCGATGCAGGCGGTTAGAGAAGCCGATATTACTTTGTTTATCGTGAATGCCAGAGAAGGTTTAACTACCATTGATGAATCCTTTGCTCAGCAACTCCGCTCAGAAAATCGAGAAATTCACCTGGTAGTCAACAAGGTCGATGGTCTTGATCAAGGTACGGTTTTGACGGATTTTTATTCTTTAGGCTTTGAGTCGGTTTCTGCAATAGCCGCTGCTCATGGGCGAGGGGTTAATCGCTTAATTGAAGATGTCATTTTAACTTCGGTCGAAGATAAAATTAAAGCAAAAATCGAACAAGACCTGTTAGAAAATGATGCAGATAAAGATCCAACGCTCGGCCCTAAACTCGCCATTATTGGTCGCCCTAATGTGGGCAAATCCACTTTAGTTAACCGCATGCTTGGCGAAGAGCGTGTAGTGGTTTATGATTTGCCGGGGACGACTCGTGATTCAATTTATATCGAAATGGAAAGGCGCGAGAAAAAATATACTCTGATTGATACTGCCGGTGTCAGGCGGCGGGGTAAAGTCAAAGAAACGGTT
>JAUUYO010000301.1 GCA_030590405.1 Kangiellaceae bacterium | reverse complement strand
GTTTTTTTTTCAAAATGACTAATTCAAATACCCTTCAGTTAAAAGCTTAACGTATAAAGCGAAAAGATTGTGGAGCGGTAGTTCAGCTGGTTAGAATACCGGCCTGTCACGCCGGGGGTCGCGGGTTCGAGTCCCGTCCGCTCCGCCAAGAATTAACGCGCCTTATTTCGGGCGCGTTTTTTTTATGCCTATGGATGAACGGGCAGATAATTGCTCTTGCATAATCTGCACTTCCTACATCCGTGTAGGTCGTATGGCATGGGGAGGCATAAAAGTCGGTGTGCCGATATTATTTAAACAAATTAATAAATTCAAATAAGTGAATAATCGTTATGGTAATGGACAGTATTAGAGAAGGCGTCAAAAAGCCTTGGGCAAAAATAGTTATTTTTGCCATCGTAATTTCGTTTGTCGGTGCAGGATATTTTACTTCCGCTTTGTTTCTAGGTGATCCTAACGCCGCCGCCGTGGTTAATGACGAAAGCATTAGTATTCAGGAATTTCAACGTGCTTACTCAAGAACTCAACAGCAATATGGTGAAGCCTTCAAGCAGTTTGTTAAAACTGAAGAGCAGGAACGAAATTTCAGGGAAAATGTGTTACAAAATTTAATTTCGAGAAAAGTAACTGTTCAAACCTCAGAAGAATTAGGTTTACGGATGTCAACCGGGCAAGTACGTAAAGCTATTCAAGGGATCCCTTCATTACAAGCCGAAGGCGCTTATTCCTCGGATTTACTCGATCAGGCATTGAGAAATATTGGTATGTCCAGAACTCAATTCAGGCAAAGTATGGTGACTGATCTGGTTTTGGGGCAGTTGACTTCAGGAATAACAGATAGCGAGTTTGTACTGCCGTTAGAATCGCAAAACGAATATAAAATTACCGGACAATTAAGAACTGGTCGAGTGCTACAAATTAAATACTCCTTATTTGATGCTGGATTGGAAATCAGCGAAGAAGCCATCAATAACTATTATCTGGAAAGCAAAGAGCTATTCCGGGTCGAAGAAAAAGTCTCATTGGATTACATCGAATTGTCCGTTGATCAATTACAACAAAATATTGATGTGACCGATGAGCAGATTAGCGAATATTACAATGAGAATTTAGATCGTTTTCAGTCAGATGAGCAAAGGCGAGTTTCTCATATTCTGATCTCGTCGGATGATGATGAAGCGGCTGCTTTGAGCAAAGCGCAGGCCATCAAAATACGGCTGGACGCTGGTGAAGATTTTGCCATATTGGTCAAGTCAGATTCCAGCGACGAGTTTTCAGCTGAGAATGATGGTGATTTAGGCATTCTTGCTGAGGGTGATATGGAGCAAGCATTTGAAGATGCGATGAAAGCGCTAGTCAAAGTTGGTGATATATCAATGCCAGTAAAAACTTCCTTTGGTTATCACATCATTAAGCTCACTGAGCTAGTGGCAAGTGACGTTCAAACCATCGAAGAAGTGAAACTACAAATTGTAACTACACTTAAAAAGCTGGCAGCGGAAGAAGCGTTCTACGCAAAATCGCAAATTCTTGAAGAAAAATCATTCGAAATCTCAGATTCGCTGGCGGAAGTTTCAAAATTGATTGGTGTTGAAGTAAAAACAAGCCCTGTTTTCGGCCGAAAACTGGCTTCAGGTGTATTTGCTAATTCAGATGTTAAAGATGCAGCGTTCAGTGAAAAAGTACTAATCGAGCAAAGCAACTCAAATCTTATCAATATTAATGATACTCATGTCGTTGTGCTACGTTTAAATCAACATCAGCCAAGTGAAATACAACCGCTTGATTTAGTTAAAGATAAAGTCATCGCAAGTTTAAAATCTTCTAAAGCCAAGTCAGCGGCAATCGAATTTGGCGATTTAATCAAACAGAAACTTGAGGCAAAAGAACTTGTCGATGAAATGATTGCGGTTAAAAATATCGCCTGGAAAGATCTCGACAAAATCCAACGCACCAGCGCGGCACTACCTTATTTACAACTACAATCTTTTTTCAAAATGAATAAACCAGTGGCAGATAAAACCGCCATTGAAACGATACAAGATAGTAGTGAGTATGTCATTTTGATTTTAAATGCTGTTGAAAGCGGCAACTTGGATAATGCCGAGAAGACTTTGGTTAGCCAAACAGAGCAAAGACTTAATCGTTTTTATTCTCAAGCAGTCTATGGCTCGTTAGTTGAGCAACAAAGAAATAATGCCAGTGTTACTCGGAACGAAGAAAACATCCAACGCTAGAGTTGGACAGCATAATAATAGGGTGATTGAACTTAGATTTTTCAGTGTGAAAAATTTCAGTTTGATCGCTTGATAGTCCAAATTTAGAAACGCAAATTTATCGCAACTCGCAACCGCAACTTTTATTCAAATCTAAAACAAGCAATCTGATAATCTTGATCGGCATTCACCAGTGCTGGCCTATTAGAGCGGCATTTGTGTTCACAATATTGACAACGATTAGCGAATACACAGCCCGACAAGCTAGTCGATGAACGCGCTACGACACTTTGCGATAGGAATTGAGGAAAGCGGCTTCGATAAAGTGGTGTACTGGCAAATAGCGCCTGAGTGTAGGGATGAAGTGGTTCATCAAATATTTGTGATACGTTACCGTATTCGACAACTTGTCCATGGTACATGATCATAACGGTATCAGAAATGTGTTCGACCACATTTAAATCATGGGAAATAAAAATAAAAGAGATCCCCATATCTTCTTGCAAACTTTGTAGTAAATTGAGAATTTGCGCTTGAATTGATACATCAAGAGCTGATAAAGGCTCATCGGCAATAATAATACTTGGTTCAAGAATTATCGCTCTAGCTATCGCGATACGCTGCCTTTGACCGCCAGAAAACATATGTGGATAGCGATATTGGTGTTCTTGTTGCAATCCGACTTTTAATAAGGTTTCTTCGATTTTTTTTCTGCGTTGTTTACCTGACAATTTAGTATTAATGATGAGCGTTTGTTCAAGTGAATGTCCGACTCTGACTTGCGGATTTAACGAGTCATAAGGGTTTTGAAAAATCATTCTAATTTTTTTAAAGCGTTTTTTTCGATCGCGTCTATTGTCAAAATTTATTTTATGCTCATCTAGCCAAATTGATCCTTTGGTTGGTTTTTCGATACCGATAATTTGTCTGGCCAAAGTTGTTTTACCAGAACCCGATTCACCAACAATGGCTAGAGTTTTTCCAGCATCTAATTTTAAGCTGATATTTTGATTGGCTTTGTTCATGTTGGTACGGCCAAATATCCCGTTAGAAACCGGGTAATACTTAGACAGATTTTCTACTCTCAGAAGCGCCATTTATTAGTTATCCAAAGATGAGCGGTCAGTTTGACTGGGAACGTTTTTTTTAACAGGTTTTTTTTCTCGTCTGGCCAGATGACATCGCACTTTACCGTGGTTT
>JAUUYO010000210.1 GCA_030590405.1 Kangiellaceae bacterium | reverse complement strand
GAGGTTTTTTCGGTTACTTTAAGCAATGCATTGAATGGCGCTGTTTTAGGTAGTGCTGTCCAGACCAAGATCAGCATTACCGACAATGAGTTTGACAATCAACCGGGCACTTTCTTTTTCGGTCGAGTTTCTTATTCCGCAGCGGAAGATGTTGGTAATATGGAAGTGCTGATTATTCGATCATTTGGTGCGGCTGGTCAGGTCACTGTTGATGTCAACAGTTCTGATGGTGTTGCTTTAGCTAACTCTGACTATCAAACGGTAAATACAACACTGGTTTTTGAAGAAGGGATCAAAAATCTTAGCTTTAATGTTCCCATTGTCGATGACGCCATTGAAGAACCAACAGAATCATTTACGCTTGCCTTGTCTAATCCAGGTGGCGGTGCAATATTGGGTACTCCGCAAAGTGTTACAGTAAACATTAATGACAATGATGCACCTGATACGGGCGGAGGAGACAGTGGTGGAGGGGACACGGGCGGAGGAGATGCTGGTGGCGGTGACACAGGTGGCGATGTTATTCCTGAAGAAGAAGCCGAATTTGAAGCCGCTGGCTCTGTGCCCTATTGGTTTCTTTTACTGGCGGCTTTTGCTGTTTTGCGAAGAAAAGTCGGAAGCAAGCTCAATTCCTGACAAAATTCAATCATTTAACTAGTAAAAAGGAGGCTTCTTTTATGCTTCCTTTTTTATGTCCAGAGCGTGGTTTTATGTCTATACTCTTTAGACAATATCGACAAACGAGGTAGATCAAATGGCATTAAGATTTCCAGACGATCCTCTCTATCAATTGATCAGAGATGAAAATGTCAAAGCTTTTAATTCGCGAAGAGAATCAATGGAATCGATCGATTTTCACGATTGTGATTTCAGAGGATTGGATTTGCGTGGGTTAAACGCAACGGGCATTAATTTCAGTGGGTGTTATTTTCGTGCCGCGGACTTGCGCGGCATCGATTTTAGTCAATCTAATCTGGATGGTGTTAGCCTGGCGGGCGCTCAAGTTTCCGGCTGTTACTTTCCTAAGAATATTGATGCCAGTGAAATTTCGGTTTCGGTCGACAAAGGGATCCGGATGCGCGCCCGTTAAGTTTAGACTCGCCAATTTTCAATTACACAGGACAAGATTTTCTTTCCAGTTTCGTTTATGATGCCCCATTAACTAACAAATACTAATAAAATCACAATAATTTAAGGGGCTGTATTTTGGAAGCGATTAATGAGTTTTTAATATGGATGGACAGCTATCTAGGTTCTGCTGGATTTTTTCCTATTTTACTTCTCGGTACGGGGATTATCTATTCTCTCTATCTTGGTTTTCCACAAATCCGGTATTTCAGGCATGCGACCCGCATTTTGCGAGGCAAGTATTCTAAGGATAGTGCGCCTGGCGACACGACTCACTTTCAAGCGCTAACCACCGCGTTATCTGGCACCGTGGGAACCGGGAATATCGGCGGAGTTGCCTTGGCCATCTTTTTGGGTGGACCAGCCGCTTTATTCTGGATGTGGATGACCGCATTTTTTGGCATGACCACCAAATTTGTTGAAGTCACACTTTCTCATAAATATCGTGAAAAAACTGCCGACGGCACGATGGCTGGTGGTCCCATGTATTACATGGAAAAGAAACTCAATATGAAGTGGCTAGCGATTTTAGTTGCTATTGCTACTGTGGTGAGTTCCATGGGCAGCGGCAATATGCCACAAATCAATAATATTGCTATCGGCATAAATGACGCGTTTGGTATCGAAAAATGGATTACTGGAGCGGTATTAGCGGTTGTGTTGGGATTCGTTATTATTGGCGGAATTAAACGTATCGCTCAGGTTGCTGAAACAGTCGTGCCAACTATGGCGTTGATTTATGTTATCGGCGCTTTAGCGGTTATTTTTGGCAATTTAGAGAATATCGGACCATCTTTTGCCTCAATTTTTTCCGATGCCTTTACCGGTACTGCTGCTGTTGGTGGTTTTTTTGGTGCTAGTTTTGCCTACGCTATGGATCGAGGGATCAATCGTGGACTCTTCTCTAATGAAGCTGGCCAAGGCTCCGCACCTATTGCTCATGCGAGCGCCAAAGGTGACGAACCTGCATCTGAGGGTATGGTTTCACTATTAGAACCTTTTATCGACACCATCATCATTTGTACCTTGACGGGGCTGGTTATTTTGTCTTCCGGTGTTTGGAATCAAAAACATCAAAACGACTTTGCCCGTACAGACATGCTTTATGTTGCGGGGCAATTTTCAGATAAAGAAGCAGCAGACGTCCATCAATTGTTTGTCTTTTTCGATAAAAAATCAGAAGAAGACGGCGGTGTAAAAACATTTAATGGCGAAATCAGTGTGAGTAACGGTATCGCTGCTCAAGGGAATTATACTTTATTAAATGCTCGTTCTACCGCTGAGGATATTAGTTATTCAAAAGAAAATGATCCATTTACTGGCAGTATCATTATTAAAGACGGTTCAATTGAAGATTCAGAAATAGTTGTTTCTGGAAAGTCGCTGGTTCACTCGGTCAAATTAACCACTGAAGCGTTTAAACGAGGCTTGTTTGGTGATTGGGGGCAATATATTGTCACCATTGGTTTACTTTTATTTGCCTTCACCACGACTATTGCCTGGTCTTATTACGGTGATAGAGCGATCACCTATTTGCTTGGGCCGTCGGCAGTATTACCTTATCGAGTTGTTTATATTGCCGCATTTTTTGTCGCTTCGTTCACTGATGCAACGGTGATCTGGAATCTGGCCTATGTCACGGTTGCGTTAATGACTATTCCCAACCTGATTGGGATTTTAATCTTACACAAAGACATGAAACAAACTGTCGCATCTTACTGGAAACATTTTAATAAGAATCATGCGGACTGATTTTAATTTAATGCCATTATTAAATTAAAACAATCGTTTGAAATTGCTGAAAATGTGGTAAGATTCATTGGTCGGACCACTACAAAAGGCTCTATATAGGGTCTTTTTTGTGCCACAAGGTAAAACACTGCACTCATTCAACAGGATTTAGAAATCACATGACTTATAAAGCACCGCTCGAAGAAATGAACTTCCTGATCAAGGATGTATTTAAGATCCAGGATACCTTGGGTGATATTGAAGCATTCCAGGACTTCGATGAAGATCTTTATTCTGCGGTACTTGAAGAATCTGCCAAATTTTCAGAGAATATACTGTTTCCAATCAATCGCTCCGGTGACGAAGAAGGTTGTCATTTCGACAATGGCAAGGTGACTACACCCAAAGGATTTACCCAGGCTTATCAGGAATTTGCTCAAGGCGGATGGTTAGGCGTTTCAGGCGATCCGGAGTTTGGCGGACAGGGCCTTCCGAAAACCATTAACCTACTGACCGAAGAAATGGTGTACGCCACCAATACCTCTTTCTGTCTTTATTCCAGCCTTACATCCGGCGCTTATCATGCGATCCATGCTCATGCCAGTGATGAATTAAAATCTACCTACTTGCCGCCAATGTTAGAAGGGCGGTGGGCTGGCGCGATGGGACTTACCGAGCCTCATGCGGGATCTGATTTAGGTATTATTAAAAGTAAGGCAGTACCGCTAGAAAATGGACAATATCGGCTCAATGGCACCAAGATATTTATTACTGGCGGCGATCAGGATCTGACTGAAAATATTATCCATCTGGTGTTAGCAAAATTGCCGGATGCACCAGATGGACCCAAAGGCATTAGTCTGTTTTTGGTCCCCAAAGTTAAGGTGAATGTTGATGGCAGTCTGGGAGAATCCAATGGGGTGAGTGCTGGCAGTATTGAACATAAAATGGGCATCAAAGGCTCTGCAACCTGTGTGATGAATTTTGATAACGCCGAAGGCTATCTTGTAGGTAAAGAAAATCGCGGCTTGTACGCCATGTTTACCATGATGAATCTGGAGAGATTATCAATTGGCATACAGGGTATTGGTTTAGCTGAAACCTCTTATCAATTGTCTAAAGAATATGCGCTGGAACGAAAACAAGGCAAGAATGCCCAAGGTGAAGGCACCACTATTCTACAACACGCCGATGTGCGTAGAATGCTGCTATCACAGCGTGCTTATACTGAACCTGCCAGAGCTTTGGCGGTTTTTATGGGCTTGCAAATCGATAAACAATATCACCACCAGGATGAAGCCGTCTCTAAAAAGGCTGCAGGAATGATGGCGCTTTTAACCCCGGTGGCGAAAGCTTTTTTCACCGACAAAGGGTTTGAGTCTTGCAACCATGGTGTGCAAATACTAGGCGGTCATGGCTATATTCGAGAATGGGGCATGGAACAGTTAGTGCGTGATGCTAAAATCGCACAAATTTATGAAGGCACCAATGGGATCCAGGCGCAAGATTTTTTGAGCCGAAAAATTTGTCTGGATAAGAGAGAGCTTATTCAAGAATTGTTCCAGTTAATTGATAATACATTAGATAAAAACAGCCATTTAAATGAATTTAACCAGCTAAAAACGGAACTAGTCAAAGTTAAAAAATGTGTCATTGAAACCACCGATTGGTTAAAACAGGCTTTTTCTGAAAGATCTTATGAAATACAAGGTGGCGCGGTTGATTACCTGCATGCAATGGGCCATCTTATTTACGGTTGGTTATGGTTGGAAATGTTGGTTGCGGCTGAAAGTTCCGGTAATGAGGGGTTGTTGGCACGTAAAAAACTGGCTGCGGCCTTTTTTACTCAGCAGCTACTGCCACAAGCTTTTGAATTATGTCGACGGGTTAAACAAGGGTATCAGGTGGTGATGGAGGCCAATGAGGAATTGATCTAACTCCAATTTAAGCTCGCTCACAGTATATTTAGTCCTGCTCTAATCAGGGCTGAAAATATCCAGCTCTTCTGCCATATTAGGCAAAAAATCGCCTTGGCAGTGTTGAATTATGAAAGATCAATAGGTCTGATCACCTCTTTTTTAGATAACCGTCTAAATTAAATCTGGCTCTCTTATAAAATTACTCTCAGATTCCCAACAAAAGTAGCTAAAAATAGGATTTTTTGTGAATTGTGACAGGGTTACTATTGGTAAAAAGCCAATTATCAGCTATAGTTAGCGCAATGTTATAAAGAAAGTTCTTAAGACAATCACGTAACTACATGGTTAAGCTAGATATTTTAACAAGACAAAGAGAATCTTAACCGATCAAATTAGCCTAATTGTTAACCTGATGATCATAATAAAGAACACATCAGAAAAAATATGCAACGGGAAAAGCGTATGTTTCGTAAATTAATACTATCAACAATATCTATTCTTAGCGTATTTTCAGCCAGTGTTTTTGCGCTCGGATTAGGTGAAATAAAGCAATCTTCCGGGCTCAATCAGCCGTTAAAGGCAGAAATTCCGCTATTGTCATCTGGGGATCTGGCCGATTATGAAGTCCTGGCTACCTTAGCAAGTAATAACGATTTTGAAAAGTTGGGTGTTGATAGATTGTTCTTTTTGAACAGTATTAAATTTGAAACCGCTCACGACAGCAATGACCAAATTATTATCAAAGTCAGCACCTTTCAACCGGTAAAAGAACCCTTCTTAAATTTTGTGGTGCAGCTAAGTTGGCCCAACGGGCAAATACTAAGAGAATATACCTTATTACTCGATCCGCCGGTATTTGAAGAGATGGCTTCTTCGACCATCGAGAAAACCACTTCTGAATCCCCCAAACAGGCGAAAGTCAGACAAGTCGAACCACAAGCGGAGTCCAGGACTCCGCGTTCTAGTTATGAGTCCCAGCAAAGTGCTAGTTCAGGTTTCACCGGAAACAGTTATGGCCCGGTAAAAAGTACTGATACCCTTTGGAGTATTTCCGCAAGGGCCAGACCCGATAATTCAGTCAGTATCCAGCAGACTTTGTTGGCGATTTATCGCGCCAACCCTGAAGCATTCG
>JAUUYO010000186.1 GCA_030590405.1 Kangiellaceae bacterium | reverse complement strand
GTCATATGAATCAATTGATACATCTGGACGAGAGTAGCCATATTGCCACCTTTGGCGCGGGTACACCGGGTCCAATGGTTGAAGCGCAGCTCAGGGCCAAAGGTTATACGCTAGGGCATTTTCCACAATCCTTCGAGCTTTCTACCATTGGCGGTTGGGTTGCTAGCCGATCCAGTGGTCAACAATCGCTCCGCTATGGACGTATTGAGCAACTGTTTGCTGGCGGTATTTTGGAAACCTTTGATGGCGCACTGGAATTACCTACCTTCCCCGCCTCATCGGCAGGTCCTGATTTGAGAGAAATAATCCTCGGCAGCGAAGGCCGCTTTGGCATTATCAGCGAAGTCAATGTTCGAGTGAGCAAACTGGCTGATAAAGAACAATTTTATGTATTGTTTTTTCCTGACTGGCAAAATGCCAGCGATTTTTGTCGTCAAGTGGTGCAAAACAGAGTTCCGCTGTCGATGCTGAGAGTCAGTAACGCCATTGAAACTCAAACTCAACTTAAGTTGGCAGGCAATGAAAGCGCGATTAAGTGGTTAGAAAAATATTTAGGTTGGCGAGGCTGCGGCGATAATAAGTGCATGTTGACCCTTGGGATTACCGGATCGAAAAAACAGCTTAAAGCCAGTCTGAGCCAACTCAAATCATTCCAGCGCCAATTTCGGGCAGTTTCTACTGGTACCCTTTTGGGCAAGCGCTGGGCGGCGCACCGTTTTCAGTTTCCTTATTTACGTGAAGCGCTGTGGTTAAAAGGTTATGCCGTGGATACGGTAGAAACGGCGACCGATTGGTGCAATGTTCCAACCATGATTGAAAAAGTAGAAACTAATTTAGCCAACGCGTTATTGGATGAAAACGAAAAAGTCCACGTTTTTACTCATTTATCCCATGTGTATGGTCAGGGCTGTAGTCTTTATACGACTTATCTATTTCGCAGTGCCGATGATTATCAACAGACGCTCAATCGTTGGAAAAAATTAAAACAAACCGCCAGTGAAACTATCGTCAACAACCGAGGAACCATTAGCCATCAGCATGGCGTCGGTAAAGATCACGCGCCCTATCTTAGCAAAGAAAAAGGCGAGCTAGGTATGCAAGTGATCGATAATTTATGCCAGCATTTTGATCCGGAACATCAATTTAATCCAGGCACATTGATTGATAATTCTTAATGATGATTTAATAATGACTAGTGCCTTAAGCAAAAACCTACAACAAACACGTCAGCAAAAGCTGAAACAAATATCTGAGCAATCTGACTGGGATCTGATTATTATCGGCGGCGGTATAACCGGTGCGGGAATATTAAAATTAGCCAGTCAATCAGGTTTAAAAGCGCTATTACTGGAGCAAAAAGATTTTGCCTGGGGAAGTTCCAGTCGCTCTTCAAAAATGGTTCACGGCGGTCTGCGTTATATTGCTGAAGGGCAAGTTAAATTAACTCGTGAATCGGTACACGAAAGACAACGTCTTTTACGAGACGCGCAGGGGTTAGTCAACAAGCAGAGTTTTGTTTTGAGTCATTACGCCAGGCAGTTTCCCTGGCCGTGGATTTTTAATCTTTTGTTATGGATTTACGATCGCTTTGCTGGAAAAAAACAACATCAGTATTACTCAAAAGAAAATTACCCCTACCTGGTGCCCGGCATCGAATTAAAAAACTCTATCGGTGGCACTCAGTTTGTCGATGCCATGACGGATGATGCCAGGTTAGTTCTCCGGCTAATTCAAGAGGCGCAACAAAAGGGCGCGCAAGCGATTAATTACACCCAGGTCACCGAGTTACTCAAAGAAAAAGGCCAGGTGGTTGGCGTGATTGCTTGTCCGCAAGAAAATCAACAGAAAATGCAATTGAAAGCCAAAGTCGTGGTGAATGCCACGGGCGCATGGAGTAATCAATTGTTTGCTGAATCTGAACAACCGGTTCAACTCAGACCGCTACGAGGCAGTCATTTAATTGTTGCCAGTTGGCGACTACCGGTCGCCAGCGCAATCTCGGTTGCCCACCCGCAAGACAAGCGTCCGGTACAAATTTTCCCCTGGCAAAATGTGACGGTGATTGGTACAACCGATGTGGAGCATTCACACGGCCTATCAAGTGAGCCGCGGATTAGTCAATCGGAATATGATTATTTGCTCGCCTGCGTAGCGCACCAATTTCCGAACGCCAAATTAACCGATAAAGATATCATCTCCACCTTCGCTGGCGTTCGTCCGGTGATTGATAGCGGCACATCGGTTGCGCCATCCAAAGAAAAAAGAGAACATAGTCTCTGGAAGATACCCGGTTTGATTAGTGTCGCTGGCGGAAAATTGACGACTTTTCATCTGATCGCCAAACAGGTATTAACTCAGGTGATGAATGAGCTGCAGCCGAGTAAAAAAACGCGGGATATTGATTTAGATTTTGCGGTTTTTGAATCTTGTGAAAACTTGCCGAAACTTTCATTATCCGCTCCGGTGGCTGAGCATCTTGCTGCCTGTTATGGCGGGCTGGCTGCGGAGCTGATTGCGCAAATAGAGCCGCGATTATTCTCGCCTGTCGGTTATAGCAGAAATTTATGGGCTCAATTAATCTGGGCAGTAAAATATGAACAAGTGGTCCATCTGGATGATTTATTATTGCGCCGAACTCGGGTTGGTAATTTACTGCCAGATGGCGGGCTAAATGAAATACAAAAAATTAAACACCTGTGTTTTGAGTTTTTGCCCTGGGATGAAACGCAATGGCAGCAGGAAATTGAGCGGTATCGGAATATTTGGATGAGTTGTTATAGTTTACCTGAGAGGCAAAGGTTTTGAGCAAAACATTGAATGAATTAATACTTTCTATCGATAACGGTACCCAGAGTATTCGGGTTTTGTTATTTGATCTTAACGGCAATGTGGTGGCAAAAAACAAAATTGAACTGGAAGCTTATTTTTCCAGCCAACCAGGATGGGCAGAGCAGCAGGCTGATTATTTCTGGCAAAAGTTAGCTGAATGTTGTCAGCAACTCTGGCAACAACCCGAAGTGATAAAAAACCATTGGCGAGAAAAAATAGTCGCGGTGACTTTAACCACCCAGCGCGGCACTGTGATCAATTTGGACGTTGATGGAAAACCGTTACGGCCTGCCATATTATGGCTCGATCAGAGGCTCGCAGAAAAAAATCAGCCGATGAAATGGTACTGGCGATGGCTATTTAAATTGATCCGCCAAAGCTCGGCAGTCGAGTATTTTCGCCGTAAAGCGCAGGCCAACTGGATAGCGCAAGAGCAGCCGGAGCTATGGCAAAAAACTAAAAAGTTTTTATTGTTATCGGGATTTTTAACCTTTAAGTTAATCGATGAATATAAAGATTCGATCGGAAGTTGTGTCGGCTATTTACCCTTCGATTATAAAAAGCAACAATGGGCTGCAAAGTCAGACTGGAAGTGGAATGCACTGCCGCTCAATCTGGATATGTTGCCACAACTGGTGAAGCCGGGAGAGCTGCTCGGCAACATCACCCAGGCGGCAGCTGAACTCACCGGTATTTCGCAAGGCTTGCCTTTGATCGCTTCAGCTTCCGATAAAGCCTGTGAAGTATTAGGTTCTGGTTGTTTTGAGCCTACCAGCGCAAGCTTAAGTTATGGCACCACTGCGACCATCAATACCAATAATTCCGCTTACGTTGAGCCGCAGGCTTTTATTCCTCCTTACCCTTCGGCAATCCCCGACCAATACAATAGTGAGGTGATGATCTATCGCGGCTTCTGGATGGTTAGCTGGTTTAAGCGCCAGTTTGGACAAAGGGAAATGTTAAAAGCCAAAGAACTTGGAGTAACCGCCGAAAGTTTATTTGATGAGTTGGTCAATCAGGTACCACCAGGATCGATGGGATTAATGTTGCAACCTTACTGGTCGCCGGGGATCAAAAATCTGGAAGCCAAGGGCGCGATTTTAGGCTTTGGTGATGTGCATACCCGCGCGCATATTTATCGTTCTATTTTAGAAGGGTTGGCTTACGCATTAAGAGAAGGCAAAGAGTCATTGGAAAAAAGACAAGGTCAAAAAATAACTCGTTTAATTGTTTCCGGTGGCGGTTCGCAATCGGATGCCGCGATGCAATTAACAGCGGATATTTTTAATCTACCAGCTTTCAGGCCGCATACCTTTGAGACTTCTGGTTTGGGAGCTGCAATCAATGCAGCTGTGGGAATGGGATATTTTAACGACTATGAGCAAGCGGCTAGGGCAATGACTAGACTAGAGAAAAACTTTTTGCCGGATCAAAAAAATGTCCAGCTTTATGATCAGTTATACCAAAAAGTTTATCGAAAAATGTATCGGCAGTTAAAGCCTATTTATCAGCAGATTAAAAATATTACCGGTTATCCAGAGTAGTTGCCCTCCTTTCCATATGCTGGCATAAGTCAATGAAGTATCCTTATCGCCAGTTAATATTGCGACGGCCTCTCTCCAGCTAGTAATTTCGACACCATCAATATTCACATCAACGCTCCTGCGATCCGAGCAGCTTGTATAGTTTTTTACCATGCAACGGCCCGCTCGACTTGCATATGAAAGAAGCTTTCATCATGTGATGAATCGGGGCCGTAATCGCCGGGCGATTTTTCACGATGATAGCTATTTTTAGGTATTCATGTAAACTTTCCCCAAACATTTCTGGCCGCGATTTTCCAAAGCGTGGTTGGCTAAACACTTGAAAAAACTAATGAATCAACCTAGAACTGCCTATTTCAGCATTGGAGAAGTTGCTATTCTTCAGCCTCCTCACCCATCGGCTAAACATTTATGGGGAGTGGAAACGACGATATTACAAGTCTTTTGGAATGGCGGTGGCGAGGATGCGATGGGACGCAATTCCCCTAAATGGAGCTACTTAACTGATGTTCAAGCGCCACCGCCAACTGACCTGCCTGAGGATCAACACGATGCTTGGGTTTGGTGTGAATATGACTTACGAAAAAAGCAACAGCCAGGTGAGTCATTTGAAGCGATGATGGAAAGACTTGCCGAAGCTGTCACTGAGCGGTAATGAGTTGAAAAGACAATGAGGGGAGAACAACATAACAATCCCCGCGAACTCAAACAGTAAGTGCCATTAGGGTATCGATTGTGCGAGCATGGTCAATAACCTCCTGATGGTCTTTTAACGGTTTACCAGATATGGTTCAACCTTCTTCTATAACGAGTTTGGTTTCACTTAAAGAAAGAGTATTGCCTTCAAAGGTAGTAGAGGAGTGAGTCCATAAACCTCTTAGTTGATCAATAAGAGAGGATTGTGGGTTACTGTACTACTATATAGTCAGATTACGGTCATTCATACTAACGGTTTGGATAATAACCATTAATATGGATTTTCGTATTCAAACCCTGCATTTATTTACGCAGTCAATGCAAATTCAAACGGTTCTATTTCCTCAAAATTATTAGCGTTATTTTCTTCGCGCCATATATTAAGTGAGTTTTGCATATTCATCCATGATGCAACAGACGTGTTGGTAGCTTTTGCTAAGCGGTGAGCCATCTCAGGTGAACAATCCGCATCTTCATTAACAAATTTCGACAGATGCTTACGAGATACACCGAGCATACCTGCTGCACGTGTAATACTAATTTTCAACTCATCCAAAATATCCTCACGAAAAATTCGACCTGGGTGAACTGGTTGCCGGGTTCTTTTAAAACTAGTCATTTTATATCTACTCCCTTTTACTATTTACTTTACTATTTATGTTATTGCTTATTTTCTTTAGTGATACTGCTCATAATCTACAATTATGGCATCACCACCTTCAAATTCAAAAGTCACCCGCCATGCGCCGCTAATATCAACAGCCCAACGACCTGCATTTCTTGGTTCTAGCTGATGAAGACGATAACCAGGCAGATTCATATCCTCTGGAGTAGCAGCTGCATCAAGTCTATCCAATCTATTTTCTAGTTTTCTTGAATGCAGAGGGTTAATCCCGCGAGTAGTTCCTGACACAAAAAACCTTTCCAATCCCTTGTGTTTAAAAGACTTTATCGCCATTTTTTCATCTTCTGACCTTATTGTACAACCACAAGTGTAACCAAGGTGGTTGCGTTTGTCAAAGGTGAAGTCTTAAGCACCAGCAATTCTCGGTGAAAAGAGTTTGGAATCTTTTTATTACTTTGTAACTCAAAAGCAAATAGTTAGATGTGCGACGTAGGCCGGGAAGCCTTTCCCTACTATTGAAGAAATTAGTGCGAAATATTTACTTTTGCTCTCTCTGAATGCCTGATATTTATTGGGTGTACTGTTTCACCGAGAATTGCTGCTTAAGCACTATTGTTACCAAAAGTCTCGTTTCGCATGAAAAATTAATGGGGATAGGTCTTTCTTTGCTCTTTATATCTTACGGTGGTAAATTAAGTTATGGCAAGGCGAATTGGAATGGAAGAGCAAAGAAAGACCTGTCCCATACCCCTCCTAAATAAATATCTCAATCCGAAATAGTCTGCATGAGCGAGAATAACAATTATTCTTTCGTTGCATAGCAACTTCAATCAAAATTGATGCCGTTAGCAGAATGCAAAAATACCCAAATATGATTATTTACTGAAGCTAACCAACATGCTATAAATGCCAACAGATTGAGCGAGTGCTTTTTATTAGATTTGCATTAAATACTCCGACTCGACAACTCCCAAATTGAGAACACTTAAAAAGGAATAGCTTCACCATGACTTATGAAATAATGCAAGACCGAGCCAAATTAGCCGGATTTAGCAAAAT
>JAUUYO010000108.1 GCA_030590405.1 Kangiellaceae bacterium | reverse complement strand
TACCGCTTTTAAAGATAACCCTGCCTTTAATCAAATAATAATCAATAATATCGCGCTTATCGGTGGCATCAATGCCGTCATCCTTTTCCCACTTACTCAGTCCTAAAATATTGATCGCATCAAACCTTGCTAACTCCTCGGTGACAGGTAGAGCCTGACCTGTTTGTTGACGGTAATCTGCGGCGAGTTTACGAGTTTGAGCCATTAACAGGTTAACGTCATAACTGGCTAACGAAGCAGGCAGATCAGATTGGGTCATTTTATTTCTCTATTTGTCATTTCTTAACTGCTTAATGACTGAATTCATTTTATCGGGAATGGGCGCTTCGACTTGCATTGCTTCTTCTGTCTCTGGCAGAGTAAAACTCAGTCTCCGAGCATGTAGCATAAAGGTTTTGATTTTTAATCGCTGTAAGATAGCTTGATCGCTCCCTAAGTCACTATATTTTTCATCCCCCAATAAAGGGCAGTGGCAATGTCTGGCATGCACCCGAATTTGATGCGTTCGACCGGTCACTGGTTTAGCCTGGATCAGACTGTAATCACCGAGTTCCTCTAATAGTGTAAAACGAGTTTCAGAAGATTTACCCTCTTTATCGACAAGCACAATTCTTTCGCCGGATGGCCGTTCTGTTTTTTTAAGTGCCACGTTGACTCGCGTTTGCCCTTTTGGCCAACAGCCAGACACTATCGCAATATACTCTTTGTTCATTTTTCGATGACGCAATTGATTTTGAAAATGAATCAGGAATGAGCGACGTTTAGCTATTAACAAACAACCGGATGTGTCCCGATCAATCCGGTGAACTAACTCCATAAATTTTTCTTTTGGCCGTAACGATCTAAACGCCTCAATTACTCCAAAAGATAACCCGCTACCGCCGTGAACCGCTATCCCCGATGGTTTGTTGATTACCATAAATTGTTTGGTTTCTAACAGAATGGAGTTTTCCAATTGCTGGACTTGATCAAGCTTGGACAGGTGAGAATCGTCTTTTTGATCGGCAACTCGAATGGGTGGAATACGCAGAACATCGCCGCTTTTTAACTTGTAAACTGCTTTGACTCGGCCTTTATTGACTCTGACTTCACCCTTTCGCAATATCCGGTATATCCGACTTTTAGGCACGCCTTTGAGCTGAGTAAACAGGTAATTATCGATCCGCTGGCCGTCATGATCAGCGTCTATAGTCCACAACTGGACCTTATCAAAGGAAGTCAAAAGCTGAAAAATTCGCAATATAGGAGATTAATTGAATTATCCGGTAAATTGCGAGGATTTGCGAATGTTTTGTTAATCAGCCCCTAATTTGGATAAGAAAAGACATTTCCTAATTCTCCCCCCTCTTTAAAGCGAGAAATAGTTACGCGGCATCGCCGTTAAAATAATCACCCAGATGGTCATTAATCCGTCGATTCAACCAGGTTTCCATACTGGAGCCATCTAGTTTAGCTGCTTTCATAACCTGGTTTTGCTGAGCGGTAGTGAGGCTTATTTTGTAGTTACCAATAAAAGGAATGGATTCCTGACTGTTCTTCTGTTGATGCATTTCACAGTAATCTTCTATGCATTTAATGAAATTAACCTTGATCTCTTCAGCGGTTTTACCATCAAACTCTAACAAATCCAGCGCATTAAGCACCTCGCCGGTGAGTAATAATCGACGATCATCGAATTCAATTTTGCCTATAAACCCTTTGTGCAACAACATTAATACACTCCAACACCACGGAATACCGCTGAGAATCGGCATTCACCCTAATACAAATATAGCAGTTATGAGTTTTTTGTCCGTGAATTACTTAACAAATTGTATTTGTTTTTAAGCAAATTATTCTTATACCATTTTCACATTAGGCTGATCATCAGAGTTTATGAACCGGTGATGGTCAAACTTTAAGCTTTTCTTTAACTATACATGTTAATTCATTGTTAAATAAAGATTAATTTATAATAAAAGTAAGCTCATTAGATTATTGAAGCCCGTTCTGCGCCCTGTTTTATCGCTCGCTTTGCATCTAGTTCAGTGGCTACATCCGTCCCACCGATTAAGTGCAGATTATCAACCTGAGACTTAAATTGCTTATAAAAGTCGATCGTTTGACAGTTGACTCTGCAACATCAAACCCACTCCCCCTTCGGCACGCTCTTTAAAATATTGCGCAACCGCTTAAACCCGCCTCGCTTTTCTTCTAAGCCGGTATGCATCGACCCCATAATCACGCGATTAGCTAATCGGTGGTTATGTACCATTAATGGTGCGAATAACTCAAGATAATGAGAGTTGGAAGCTTTAGAATTATTTGATTTTATTTCAGTTAGCTTTTGAGCGATAAAGGTAAAACAATTTTATACAGCCAGCTTACAATAGCAACAGGAAAGATTTTCTAACACTTTAAATAACGAGTTAAATATGAACAATATCAATTACATACAATAGATACATAGTCTTGTTTAGAATTCTACATTATTACCACTAACACTTTTTAAAGGTTTGGTATAAGCTAACCTTCTCAATTGATAATTTTTGCAACCTAAGGAATATAATGACCAAGCTATTTAAGAATTTGTGGTATGGCTTCGATCTCAGCAGAAAGATCTTTTTAAACTTTGTTTTCTTTCTGATTATTGTCTTGATCATTAGTGTGATCGTCAGTTCCGACGGTAAACCTAAGGTAGAAAATGGTGTGGCTTTGGTGTTGCAACCCAATGGTTTTATTGTAGAGCAGTTGACTTATACCGATCCAATTGATAAAGCCATGCAAGAAGCGACTGGCAGCCAGGATGCGCCCGAGACTTCACTCTATGACTTGATTGAAGCATTAGATAATGCTAAAGATGACAAACGAATTACCAGCCTGGTGATTTCTACCAGTTATCTATGGGGCGCTGGCGTCACCAAATTACAAGATCTTGCCAATGCGATTAAGGATTTTAAAACCAGCGGCAAAAAAGTTATTGCCTTCGATGATAATTTCTCACAATCTCAGTATTTTCTTGCAGCCCAGGCCGACGAAGTTATTATGAGTCCACAGGGTGGTATTTTCTTAACCGGTTTTGCCCGTATTGGTACCTATTTTAAATCCTTTCTGGATAAACTTGGCGTTAACGTCCATGTTTTTAAAGTGGGTACTTTTAAATCAGCGGTAGAACCTTTTATTCGCGACAATATGTCGGATGCTGCCAAACAGGCCAATAAAGCCTGGATGAGCGATCTCTGGTCAGAATTCCAACAGGATCTCGCAGAAACTCGCAGTTTAACTTCGGACGATATTACCAGCTATATTAATAACTACAAAGAAAACCTGATTGCCAATGATGGCAATTCTGCCACCATCGCATTAGAAGCTGGATTGGTCGATAAATTAATGACTCGGATCGAATTTAGAGACCAAATGATCGAGCTAGTCGGTTTGGATGAGAAAACTAAATCCTTTAAGAGCATAAGCCACACTCGATACCTGAAAGCGATTAAATCGCCGTTTAACCATATAAATTCAAACACTAGCAAAGTGGCCGTGATCACCGCCAAAGGTAACATCCTCGACGGTGAACATAAAGAAGGTGCGATCGGTGGCGATACAGTGGCCCGATTAATCAGAAAGACTCGTAATAATAAAAATGTTAAAGCCATCGTTTTACGGGTAGATAGCGGTGGCGGTAGCGCTTTTGCCTCAGAAGTCATTCGCCAGGAATTAGTCAAGGCTCAAGCAGACGGCATTAAAGTGGTGACTTCTATGGGAGATGTGGCAGCTTCCGGTGGTTATTGGATCGCCGCAACATCCGATGAAATCTGGGCACGCCCAAGTACCATCACTGGTTCTATCGGTATTTTTGGTATGGTGCCTACTTTTGAAAAGCCACTCAACAAATGGGGCATTTTTAGAGATGGCGTCGGTACTACCAAATACTCAAACCCTGTTGATGGCGGTATGCCACTTTCTGATGACGTTGCAGAAATTATTCAAACTAGCATTAATGCTGGCTATGATAACTTTTTGTCTTTAGTTTCTGAAGGCAGAGGCATGAACAAAGAAGATGTTGATAAAATTGCTCAGGGCCGTGTTTGGTCAGGTAAAAAAGCGCATGAACTTGGACTGGTTGATAACTTAGGCGGATTGTCGGAAGCGATCAAATCAGCGGCTAAGTTAGCTGATATTGAAAACTATGATGTACTTTATGTGAAAAGAAAGCTTTCTGAAAATGAGATTTTCTTAAAAGAATTATTTAACCAATCGCAGGTTAAAGATCTGGTTCAACAAAAACAAGTCAACAACCGTAAGGCTGATTTGAAAGGACAATTAATCAATCAGGTCAGC
Organism: Kangiellaceae bacterium; assembly: GCA_030590405.1. Lineage (GTDB taxonomy): Bacteria > Pseudomonadota > Gammaproteobacteria > Enterobacterales > Kangiellaceae. The sequence goes on along the minus strand of JAUUYO010000108.1, from coordinate 6,788 downwards.
TCAGGCTTGAAATTACTGACTCAATGGAATGATCCTGATAGCTCCTATGCGACTTGCTTTTGTGAGGTTAGATAAATCTCTAGTAAAGAGTAATTTCAAAAGTTTATAGTTTTTCAACCCAAAAACGCGGAAATTTATTCCGCGTTTTTTTATGTCCATTTGTAGGTTTTATGCCCCGGTTTGACCTGCCTGTTAGATGCGCCTACAATGTGTATTAAGTTCAAAAATAATACACATAGGTACTTTGTGAGAACCAATATCGTAATAGATGACCAACTAATGAATGATGCCCTCAAATTTAGCGGCCTGAACACCAAACGTGAAGTGGTAGCAGAGGGCCTTAAGATATTGATTAAATTAAGAAAACAAGAGAATATCAAAAAATTTCGAGGGAAACTAAATTGGGAAGGTGATTTAAACGACATGAGAACTGACAGTTGATCTTAGTTGATTCTTCAGTATGGATTGATTATTTCAATGGTCGCTCAACTGAAACGACTGAATATCTTGAAGCTGCCCTTGGAAATGAAGAGCTTATTATTGGAGATTTGATCCTTACTGAAGTATTGCAAGGTTTTAAAAGTGACAAAGACTTCGATACGGCAAAGGATTTACTTTCTTCATTTGATATCCATAATTTATTAAATCAAACAATTGCTGTTAAGAGCGCTAATAATTTTCGAATGTTGAGAAAAAAATGTCTCACAGTGAGAAAAACGATAGATGTGATTATTGCGACTTATTGCATTGAACATGGAATTTATCTGCTTCAAGCAGATAAAGATTTTGTCCCTTTCGTAAATCATTTAGGGTTACGTATATTGCCTAAAAGTGTCAAGATGATCTAGCGATTTAGCACATGTAACGCGTCGACTGCACGGCCTTATGTTTTCGCTAATCCGTAATGGTTAAGTACTACCAAAATCTCCACCACGGTTTTGGCTGTTTTAATTGTTGTTTAGTTAAGGTACTGCTGGCATATCTTTGTTCCAAAATTTCTGATAATTGAGAAAAGTCATGATCACTTTCTGGTTTCTCGTACATCAAATCGAAGAACAGATTTGAATAATCATCAAAATACAGTCCGTTATCTCCATAATACTGAGATGCAAAAGAATTTCCTTCATCGTTAAAATCTTCGTCTGTAAGTTTACCGTCACATTGATCAAAGAAAAATTTTGTTGCGCTTACTTCCGAGTTAACTACTTTTTTGACTAGCTCAGGTTCATCTGATGTGTGCAACTCTCCTGCCCATCCCTTTATGAAACACCATTTGAGGAATAGTGCTATATGAGTTCCACCGTATTCTTCTGGCGAACCTTCAGGAAAATCATTTCCACTGTGCCACCCTGCATCGTCATACTTCATTCTTATTCCTTTCTTTACTTAACCGTTTATTCCTACGCCAAGGGCGCAAGTGCAAACACGAAAATCCAATTTACCCAGATTAAGACACTAAGACAAGTACTTTAGCCATAAAGAAAAAGTGACATTTAAAATTTGCGGAGCTTGGGCCGAACGGTTTCTATGAACTCAATGTTATTCGGCGGATTACGCTTCGTTAATCCGCCCTACTATGGGACAATTTCATTTCGATAGAATTATTGTTTATAAATGTTTGCTCGTTAGTTATCATTAGCCGATTATCTAATCAGGACTTCTCTCAGTAATGACCAACAAGCGCGTTTATATTGCCTATACCGGCGGTACTATTGGAATGAAACCGAGTGATAAGGGATTTGTACCTGAAGCAGGTTATTTCGCAGAGCAGATCAATAAACTTCCCGAACTCGCCTACCCAGATATGCCCGAAATTGTCGTGCATGAGTATGATAACCTGATTGATTCATCCAATATTACCCCGGATGACTGGTATCGAATTTCAGAAGATATCAGCTCCGTGTATAACGATTTTGATGGCTTTATTGTCCTGCACGGCACAGACACCATGGCTTATACCGCATCGGCGCTGTCTTTTATGCTGGAAGATTTGTCCAAACCCGTGATCGTGACTGGCTCTCAGATCCCTTGGTCGCAAATGCGCACCGATGCCAGAGATAACCTAATCACTTCCCTTTTGCTCGCCTCGCAATATGACATTCCAGAAGTCAGTTTGTACTTTCATAATCGCCTTTACCGCGGGAACCGCGCCCGCAAGGTTGATGCGAGTGGCTTTCACGCTTTTCAATCACCGAATTTTCCGGCACTAGTAAAAGTCGGTTCGCAGATCCAAGTTAATCAAGAAATCCTATTGAAAGATCCTTCTAAGCCGTTAAAAATTAACAAAATAACTCATCCAAAAGTGGTTGTTTTAAGTTTGTTTCCGGGGTTTTCTGCCGATATGCTAGAAGCCGTGCTTAATTCAGGTATTCAAGGCATGGTGTTGATGACTTATGGTATGGGCAATGCGCCCTGTAATGATATGAAATTTCTGCATCTGCTCGCGGCGGCCAATCACGCTGGCATTATCATCGTTAATTGTACCCAGTGTTTAAAAGGCAGTGTCGATATGAGCAGTTATGAAACCGGTCAGGAATTGCTTAAATCAGGCGTGATCAGTGGTTTTGATATGACCCCGGAAGCAACACTCACCAAGCTCAGTTATTTATTGAGCAGCGAGTGCAGCGTGGATGAAATAAAACAAAAAATGCAAATAAGTTTGCGGGGTGAATTATCTCGATAGCCGAGGCGGGACAAACTGCATCAAATAAGCTTTCGATTAGCCAATGATAACGCTAAAGTCGATTGGTCCAGGTATTCCAACTCCCCTCCAACAGGCACACCTTGAGCTAATCGGGAAACCTGGATCTGCTCGCCCATCTCTTGTTCGGCAATCTGGGCGATATAATTAGCCGTCGCCTCCCCTTCAATAGTTGAAGAGGTGGCCACAATCACTTCCGCAATCACCCCTTCTTTCAAACGGCTGGCTAACAATGGCATGCCGATTTCGTTGGGGCCAATACCATCCAGTGGAGATAATTGGCCAAGAAGAACGAAAAATTTACCATGAAAGTTAGCCGTGGCTTCGATAGCTAATACATCAGACGGTGATTCGACCACGCACAAAATTGTTTCATCCCGGCGCTCATTTTGACAAATTTGGCATTCATCAGATTCGGTATAATCACGACAACGGTTGCAATTGCCAATATCTTGCATGGATTGTTGCAGACTGGCAGACAACGTCAAACCACCCTGTCGATTTTTATCCAACAAATGATAGGCCATTCTTTGTGCTGATTTTTTACCAACACCTGGCAGGCAGCAAAAAGCATCGATTAACTCAGCTAAAAGTGATTGATATTGCATCAGAGAAATGGGTCCTAAAAAGGCATCTTAAAGCCTGGAGGCAAAGGAATACCGCTGGTGACCGAAGACATCATATCTTTTGTTTGTTCTTCAACCTTTCTGACTGCGTCATTGATTGCAGCAGCGATCATATCTTCTAAAATTTCCTTATCTTCAGATAATAATGATGCATCGATATTGACCGATTTAACATCGTGTTTGCCAGTCATCATTATTTTAACCATGCCAGCGCCAGATTCGCCTGACACTTCAACTTTTGCAACTTCCTGCTGAGCTTGCTGCATTTTTTCTTGCATCTGCTGAGCTTGCTTCATTAAGTCGCCTAAACCTTTCATAATTACCTCTACCTTATTTCAATAAATGTTAAAACAATTTTCTAATTCAAACAGATACTCTGTTTGTCAATAGTCGCACCTAATTCCCGTTGCAATTGGGCTACACAGGGATCTTCCGTTAAGTTTTGATAAGCTTTTTCGATGTCTTCTTCATATTTTTTTATTTGTTTTTGTTTGGGGGTTTCTGGTAACGCATCGACACTGATAAATTCAAGAGCCAATTTGTCGCCGCCATCATCTGCAAAGTATTCTCTGATTTGCAGCTGAATAGACTGGCGAAGGTTATCGGTTAAAAAATGAGTGACTTTTGATAAGTGACTAATTTTTAGCAGATTTCCTTCAAAACAGGCCAAAGAATTGAGTAAAACTTGTACGCCATTTCCAGCGATCGGCATTTGATCGATGGCATAGTGCCAATTATCAAAATTAATTTGTGCAAAAGCTATTCGCTCAACTTCCGGGTAGAGTCGTTTATCTGGGACAGGCTGGCTTTCAATTTCATTAGAAAAACTCCCGCTGACAGGGGCTTCGCCAGAAGCAATTTTACTAGCAGTAATTAGATTATCTGCCTTTGTTTCGGAACGTTTTTCTGCTGGACTGACGCTTTTTGCTTGCTCATTGATGATTTGTTCATTAATGACTTGGTCGACCGAACTCAAGACCGCAGTTTTGGCAGGATATTCTATCAATGGCTCCGATGTCTTAATATCCATTTTTAAGGCTTGATTGTTATTTTGAGTTGCTTGCCAGCTGGCACTATTGGCAGGCTGATTCTCAAAATCCTCCCCATTACTGGCTACTAACCTGATTTTATTATCTGACTGATTGCCTTGCTCTGCGACCACATCACTATCAGTACCTGCGTGCGTCGGATTGTTATCGGTGTGCGTCGCCGTTTTTGTATTACCCTCAGAAACAGCGGTATTAGCTAGTTTTTTTTTTGCTGGTTTGCCAGGAGTTTTGTTTGGCCTAAATGCCAATACTCTTAAGAACGCCATTTCAAATCCCTGACGAGGGTGAGGCGCAAAAGGCATATCTTTTTTAGCTTGTAATGACAGTTGATAGTACAACTGTAGATCCGCAGGCGAAACCGTTTGAGCCAGTTCGGTAATTTGGTTATCTTCCGAATTACCGGTGGCCTGGGCAACCGCAATAGAGTGGAGCAAACTTAACCAATCAGACATCACTTCAAAATAATCTGGTGAATATTGGGACATCTGCTGAATAATGTCCATTAAGCCTGTCGCATCATCTTGTTGGATCGCCGCTAAAATTTGAAAACAATAGGATTGATCGATACTGCCCAGCATTTCCAAAATGGAACTCAGCTCAAGTTTTTCACCACTAAAAGCGATGGCTTGATCGAGCAAACTTAGCGCGTCACGCATACTGCCATCAGCACCTTTGGCTATCGGCAACAGCGCCTCTTTTGTAAACTCAATATTTTCCTCGGTCAGAATCATGGCGAGGTGATCAACAATTTGTGGTTGCTCCATTCGTTTTAAATGAAACTGCAAACAACGTGATAGCACGGTTACTGGGAGCTTTTGTGGATCAGTGGTCGCGAGCAAAAAGACCACATGAGGGGGCGGTTCTTCTAAAGTCTTTAGCAACGCATTAAAACTATGCCCGCTAAGCATATGAACTTCATCGATCAAATAAACTTTGTATCGCCCTCTGGTTGGTCGATATTGAACATTGTCCAAAAGTTCGCGGGTATCTTCTACTTTAGTTTTTGAAGCCGCATCGATTTCCATCAGATCGACAAAATTCCCCTGATCAATCTCTATACAGCTGGAACATTCACCACAAGGATGAGAAGTGATCCCTTTTTCACAATTAAGGCTTTTAGACAAGATCCGTGCAATCGTAGTTTTACCCACACCGCGAGTACCAGTGAACAGATAAGCATGGTGCAACCGCTGGCTTTCGAGCGCATTGATCAACGCCTTAGCCGTTTGTTTTTGCCCGACTAGCTCTTCAAAAGATTTCGGTCGCCACTTTCTGGCTAATACTTGATAGCTCATTGTCGTTTTTTAATACCTGTTTTTCAGTGCAATCATACTCATCCGTTCATTATAAGATAACCAAGCGTCAGCGCAATCAATTAAATTGTGAAGAGTCGTTTCTTGAATATGTAACAATCGGATACCGTTATTCAGATTGTCTGCTTGGACGCAGAAATGGTAAGTTTTTTAAAGTAAGCTGGAATACATTTATCGATTCAGGTTACCTCTAAAACTTGTCAGTTCAAGGCAAAAAATGTGAGCATAGTATTTTATGTAACCATTTTTGAACGCAGAAATGGCAAGTTTTAGAGGTGAGCTGGATTGGTAAAATAGGGGTGGCAGTCCTACCAGCCACATCCCGGCACATGAGTCGATTGCTACCGTTGCTCCCTTCCGGGCCTGGCGGAGTTCACAATGTATCATTGCGGAAGGACCAATAGGACCACCATAATGTAAACACTTGAAATAACTTTACTGGCGGTGAGTGAGGGATTCGAACCCTCGATAAGATTGCTCCTATACTACCTTTCCAGGGTAGCTCCTTCAGCCACTCGGACAACTCACCTATAACTTTATAACTGGCTGAAAACCTAATTCAGCTCAGAGGCGCGTAGATTATACAAAAAAACAATGAATGGCAATGCTTTATAAAAGATATTTTTGTAAAATAATGAGCTATAATCATTTGTGTGGATTTATTAGCCAATTTTACCATGAGCTAATACTAGAAAAGTAATTAAAATCTAATCGCGAGAAAATTAGTTAATGGATATCAAGTTGTTACTCCGCCTAATGGCTGAAAAAAATGCCTCTGACCTTTTCTTCAGTACCGGTGCCCCCCCTCATATGAAGATAGAAGGGGTTTCGACTCCAATGGGTCAAGGTGCCCTCCCCCCCGGCGCTATTAAAAACATCGCTTATGACATAATGACTCAAAAACAGATTGATGAATTTGAAGAAGAATGGGAGCAAAATTTTGCTATTTCGGTTGATGATATTGGTCGGTTCCGAGTTAATGTTTTTATGCAGCGAGGTCACCTTCGCATGCTTACGCGTCCTCTCAAATCAGATCACCCTAACCTTGAAAACCGACGTTTACCAGCTAAAGTTCCTTAGATGGTAATGGAACTTTCCG
>JAUUYO010000196.1 GCA_030590405.1 Kangiellaceae bacterium | reverse complement strand
TTTTCAGACTCATTTTATATTGGAATCACGTACCTCGTTCAGACTCATTTCATATTGGACAAGGCTACCTGTTGTATTTAGATAAAATCAAAGGCACAATAACCTCATTATTTTAGCCTCATTTCTTCTACAAGTTTAAAAACTATGAAAAATACCCTAATTAAGTTATCCCTTTTTGCATCTATCGTTCTGATTGCCTTTTTAGTGCTTAAGCCTGTCGAGCAAAAAAAACACACTGAACAGGAAATGGCTAATATATCCAAAGCCTTTTCAGAAAAATTCTCGCAAGCAGAAAAAAGCCAGACTCCACAAGCAAAAAAGCCAGCGGCAACAACCGATAGTAAACCAATGAGTGAAAGCCAACAGAGTATTATTGGGGTGATCTACAAACAACCGGATGCCACCTGGTTTATTAAAGCAAAAGATGCCAAACAAAAAATCGAAACGGTCAGCGCCAGTTTTAAAAACTATTTTATTGAACAATTAAAATTTGATGAACAACATCAACCCGACTTCTCACATATTCCCGATTCAATGAAAACAGCTAATAAATCAACCATGAGAGTGGCCACATTTATACTGGGTGAAGTCGAAATATCGGTTAGTCGTTTAGCTGGGCAACAAGATGTTTTTGCAAATGTAAAACGCTGGATGAAGCAAATCGGTCTGGATGATAATTCGCCGATCCAGTTAGATTTTTCGGATGATAAAAAAACCATTATTGTTCGAATGCCAAGATAAGTTTAAAGCTTTTATCAGGATCAGAAAAAATATCGGTAACCGATATAGCTATAATAAATATCGGTACTGATGTCAGATAATCCAACCACCTGATTAGTATAAAGGATCGCCCCAAAGTCGGCATACAAATAATGTTGCTTATTTTGATATTGCAGCCTGAAACTAGGTGCAATATTTTGCTGCCCTCCGCCATTATTGTTTTTTCGATCATCATATCGAAGCTTGCCGCTAATACTCCAGGATTTTGCCCAGCGATATTGACTACTCACATAGATTGACCAAACATCTGAATGACTTAACTGGGAGACTCTTAAGCCAACCTGATTAGAATCAGCCGGACTATATAAACGCGAGCCTCGCAGATACAAATTAAAATAGAGTTGACTACCAGGCTCAACAATTTCAGCAACACCACCAGATGCCGGAGCGCCTGAAAGTGTCAACCAGGTTACGCTCCCACTAATATCATAGGTCTTGTTAAGTGGTTGGCTTATTTGCAAAGTAGAAGTTTGACTTTCCAAGGTTCGATCGGTGGCAAGATCCAGAATTTCTTCATCAGTTATAAAGAGATCTTGAAGCTCCTCTAAACTATCGGCTGCCTGGCCAATTAAGGCGTTTCTGGTACTAATATAAGGACTCTTACGTTGATTGAACGACCAATGATAACGAGTTTTACCTGAAGTAGTATGTGAGGCTGATAATAAAAAAGCATTTAATTCCGAATAAAAAACATCATAATCAATTAAGCTAAATAACGAAGTCCCCTGATTAAAATATTTTAGTTCACCGCCAATGGCTTGTCTGTCCGTAAGGCTACCGATTGTCTGATTAAGGGCAAATAAACTGATATCAATATTGTCGAAAACATCTTCCCAATCATAACTCAAACCAACGAAAGAACGCTCTGGGTCCACCGATAATACTTTTGAAGATGCTACCGGCGAGCCAACCACCAGATTAATTTTTTGTGTCTCGTTAATTCCATATCCCAACAATAAACCATCATAACGACCAAAAATTCCCTTACCACGACTTCGCTGCCTGCCGACGTCCATACTATATTTTCGATCGTCGCTAAACCAGCTAACATTCGCATAACGTAATCGATCATTGGTTGCCTCGCCATCATCAATTAAATCTTCATAATGCCCCCCAGAAAAACGAAACTTCAACGAGCTACTCTTAAGTTGATAATCGCCTCGAACATCCACATCAACGCCTAATAAAGATAACGTCTGCCGCCTGTCCCCTAAATCGTTGACCAGTTCACTTTGACGATAATCAGTAGCAAGACTCCCACGGGTAATATTCCGTTTCTGATGAGTTAGCCTTGTACCGCTCTTAAGTAATTTTCTCTGATTGATCTCCTGAATTCCAATCAGTGCCGATAATCTTTGCTTTACCCGAGGTGCGGCAGGAGAATCTGGATAGTCTTTAAGAAATCGCTGATAATATTGCTTGGCAAAAGCAAGCTGATAACGTCTTTCTTTTGCCACCCCAAGAAATTCTAACGCAAAGGCTTTTTGCTCTGCATTGCCCTTGTTTAATATTTTAGTTAATAGCGATACAGCCAGAGAATACTTTTTATCCGTCAAGGCGTTTTTGGCATCCGTCTTTAAGGAAGTAATACCTTTTTCAATATTAGATATGACATTCACTTTTTGTGAATCATTAAAAATTTTATTTTGTTCTGTTTGGCTGAGCGTTTTAGGAAGCTTTGCTTTTAAACCTGGCGACCAGTCGAGAACTAGCCGATCAGGCTTTTTCTCGTCTGAACCAATTTGAAACCATTTAAGAAATTCATGTTGCTTCGTTGGCAGGTTGATCTGTAGTATCGACTGCTTGGAGGACCATTGGATCTTTTCAATCACCGAAAGAGCCCCTGCGGAAATAAGCTGATTGGCGGGGCGCTGTTTTAATTCCGAAATTTTTACCACCAGTTTTCCTGATCGCCAGATACGGCTAACCACTAACGGCATATCAGACTCAATCACCAACCGCGCACGTTGCTCAGTTTTACCATAACGTATTCCGGTAATTTCCGCAGCTTGTAGCTGATTAATGATCAGCAGAGATGCAAAAAAAAGACTTTTAGTCAGCAAGCTCATATTATCTTTTAAAACTCACTATCACGAACATTGTGTTCGTTATTTCGAGTTTCCTTTATCGTTGTAAAGGTGTCGTCATTATAAATATGACAAGCGCTAGTACAATCGCGTAACTCTGATACCGTATAAGAAATGGTGCTCGGGTTTTCGGTCTTTTTATGCGGACCACTTTCGAAATCATTTGCGTGACATCCAGCGCAATCGGGTTGATAAGGAAATTGCCAGGGGATCACTTCCTGATTAGTGGTATGACAATCTGTGCATACTAAATTATCTCTATGGTCACCAGGATAGGCCCCCATATGCACATATTCCATTGCTGGCGTCCATGCTTGCACCGCATGGCAAGCATCACATTCCTGAGTGGTTACAAAATGATCTGGGTCTTTACCCGTCGCATCGTTCCCATTGTGACAGCTGGAACAAGAACCTAACACTTCATTATGATCGACTCGAATAACCGGGTCCCAGGAAATCGTGGTATGACAGGCCTCACAGATATTGGAAGTTAAAACATGATCAGGGTCTTTACCGGTCGCCGTATTTCCATCATGGCAACTACTGCAACCATCCGAGATAGTGCCATGATCAAAAACAGCTGGTGTCCAGGCCGTGTTAAGATGACAGCTATCACACTCTAAAATGGTTTGCAGATGATCAGGATCTTTTCCCGTTGCAATATTTCCATCATGACAACTGGAGCAAGAACCTAACACTTCAGCATGATCAACTACGATTTCCGGACTCCAACTAATCACGGAGTGGCAAGACTCGCAGCTATCGGTAGATAATATGTGTTGCGGATCTTTACCAGTTGCAATAATTCCATCATGACAACTACTACAAGAGCCTAACACGTCATTGTGGTCAATTCTAAAGGCTGGAGACCATTCCATGGGAGTATGGCAATTTTCGCAAAGATTGCTGGTGAGAATATGTTGAGGGTCTTTACCGGTCGCAATATTGCCATCATGACAGCTAGAGCAAGATCCAGTTACTTCATTGTGATCCACTCTGATTGCAGGTTCCCATATTTCAACACTATGGCAGGCATCACAAGTATTGCTGGTTAAAATATGTTGAGGATTTTTTCCTGTTGCTATCGTACCATTATGGCAATTAAAACAGCCTCCTCCCCCCAAAAGTTGTTGATGATCCATGCGCGGGATCGTTTCCCAATTGTTATCGATATGACAAGATTCACAATTTTGAGTTGTCAAAATATGGTTGTTACCAGGCCCTGATGCCTGCTGATCATTGTGACAACTGGAACAACTTCCGCTCAGCTCTTGATGATCTACTCTAAATACTGAAGACCAGTTTTGCGTAGTGTGACAATCGGAGCATTGATTACCCGAAAGCATGTGGTCGAGTGATTTCACCGTGGCATCTACCGAACCAGAGTTGGTATGACACAATTCACATTCAGTAGGCGTACCTCGAAACAAGCCATTTTGATGGCAGTCCTGACACTCTAAAGTAATATGCAGTCCATCTAATGGAAAGTTAGTCAGTTGATGATCAAATTTAGCCGCATCAACAGTTTTCAAAGGAAAACAAAACGCTAACAATCCAATCAAAATAAATTGAATAATTACTGATTTAATTAATCTTATGTCCATAATAAATTCCCCCAACGATTTGTTGGTTATTTCTCAATCATATTTTCTCAATACAAATTATTAAACCTGGATTAATTTAGGTTAAAAAGCTAAATCCTCAAATTTATCTTCCGAATGACATTGTTGACAATCAACACCGAATCCACCGTTATGAGTGTCATCGTCTCGATGACAGCTATAACAATCTTTGCCCGGTTTTAATGGATCAGCTTTTTCACTGTTATGACATAGCTCGCACTTTAAATTCTGGTGAGAATCATTCAACGGAAAACTGGTTTGCTGTTGATGGTCAAATTGCCAGTGACTCCAAACGGAAGTGTTATGACACACTCCACATTGTTCCCCCAGCGATTGTTTATGAGGATCATCAGCCTTATGGCAGCTAATACACTTTTGTGATTGATGGGAGAATTCTGACGATATATGGCAGGATTCACAAACCAAAAGTTGATGTGAACCGGTTAACGGAAAATCACTAAAGTCATGATTAAATCTAACTGATTTTTGCCAATCATCTGTTTGATGGCAATTGCCACACTCTTTACCGAGTTTAGAAAAATGGGGATCTATTACCTGATGACAATCGATACACCCTCTAATCAGACCAGTCCCATTAGCCGTATCAATTTCATTTCGTTTTTCACCGGGTATATGACATGAATCGCAGCTGGCATTTTTATGAGCGCCCAGCAATTCAAATCCGGTGGTTAGCCGATCATGATTAAAATCGGTTTTTTTCCAGATTTTTTGATTATGACAATCCTGACACTGACGACCATTACTGCTCTGATGAATATCATCTGCCCGATGGCAGGCGATACATTTAGTTTGAGGGTTTAACGTTTCAAAATGACAATCAATGCATTTAACCTCTCTTCCTTTGACTTGCACATGACTATCTTTAAGGTGATATCCAGTTTCTTTAAAATGGTTATAATTTTTATTTTGCCACTCATTAGTGGTATGACAATCGTTACATTTTTTACCAAAAATACCTAAGTGCGGTTCTTTGGCCAAATGGCAGGACTGACACTGAGTATCAAGATTTTCGAACTGGTTATTGATATGGCAACTGCTACATTCCAGATTTTGATGTTTTCCGTCCAAAGAAAAATCGGTTTTATCGTGTTCAAATTGACTCTGTTTCCAGGATTTTGTGTTATGACAACTCTCACATTGATCACCTAACACCTCTTTATGAAAATCGGCATGACAGCTACTGCATTTGAATTGTTTAAAACGAAAAGCCTCTCCAACAGGTAATGCAACAATCCCGTCAGGAAGTGTTGATATTTTATCTTGAAGGTTAGTATGACAGTTGGAGCAATCAATATTTTTATGACTGGCATCCAATAAAAAATCTGTTTTAGAATGATCAAAGTTATCCAGATCGAGACCTGTCATATTAAAATCGCGACCTTTATGATCAGTATGGCAACTTTTACAATCCGAGGTTTGTTGCTCCGACAAGCGTCCATGAAAACCAACATCTTTGGTTAAGTCTTGATTAATTTCTTTATGGCAATCTAAGCACAATGGTGATTGGTTCGATTTTTCAAAATGAACGTGACAGGACTCGCATTGGGTCTCAATTTCAGCATGCGCTTTCGTCAGGTCGCCCGGCGTGAGCAACATTTGCTTTAAGCTAAGTTCTTTTTCTTCTGCTGCAACAATTCCTGATAATGATAACAACAATGATAACGACAATAAAAATAACAACAGGCATAGGAAAACTGAACTCTTGCATAAAAATGAAGAAGACTTGACATGTCTATGATTTTCAGTTGAAAGTATTATTACTTAATCCTTTTATTTTAATCATCTTTATTATTTTATCTTC
>JAUUYO010000120.1 GCA_030590405.1 Kangiellaceae bacterium | reverse complement strand
GAGGTGCACAAATATTAAGAAGTTGAAAAAGAAATAAAAACGATTTCGATCAAATAATTATGTAACCCCAGCGTTACCCCAACAAAAAAGGGTTAGCGCCTGTTAAGCTGCTAACCCTCTCTAAGTTCTTGATAAACAAGAGTAATAATGGTGGCCCGGAACAGAATTGAACTGTTGACACAAGGATTTTCAGTCCTCTGCTCTACCAACTGAGCTACCAGGCCACTGGTTTTGTATTCTCTCAGATGATCCAAGTAATCTCGGCACCCTCAAGAGCGCGCTATTAAACTAGGATCGGCTTTTAATGTCAAGCGTGATGTGGGATATTTATTATAAATTTCTGTTATCGTCAAAGAATGCTAGCTCATACCATCATTTCTTCTCCGGAACATATCCCTCAACTTCATCAAAATCGCCGCCAAATAGAAATTTCTCCATTTCGCCTTTTAAATATTCCCGACTTTTGGCATCGGCTAAACTTAAGTGTTTTTCGTTGATTAACATGGTTTGATGCTTTATCCACATTTTCCAGCCTTCATCGCAGATATTTTCTATTATTCGCTGGCCTAATTCACCAGGGATCGGGGCAAAGGCCACTGGTGAGCCTTCTTTTTGTAGTTTTTGGCAAAAAACCATTATTTATTTCTCTTTGATTTTAAATTGTTTATATAAGAATTTCTTGATCGGTGTTGGTAAAGCCAACTTGGTTAAATCGCCGATATTATGCCATGCCAGGGCGCTATTATCTTCCACTCTGTTCGTTTGCGAGCCTTTTATGACCTTTATCTGAAGGTGAAAATGGCTAAATGTATGCTTGAACTTATCCACCAAAATTGTTTTTTTTGATGGATGTGTTTCTTCTGGCAAACTCCATAATCCGCCCCAGATACCGCTAGGTGGGCGCTTGAACAATTGAATCTGATTTTGTTTATTGAGGGTTAATAGCATGGTCGCTTGTTTTGTCGGTATTTTTTTACTGGGTTTACGATGAGGGTATTCTTTTGTTTTATCTTGTAGATTGGCTAGGCAGTGTTTGGATAAAGGGCACTCCTCACATCGCGGCTTGGCGCGGTTACAAATATCGGCACCTAAATCCATCATCGCCTGATTAAAATCGCCTGTGCGCAGTTTTGGGGTGTATTCTCGAGACAGTTGCCATAGTGCCTTGCTTACCTGAGTGTTGCCATACCAACCATCGACTAAAAACACTCTCGCCAGTACCCGTTTAACATTACCATCTAAAATCGCTTCAGGAAGACCGTAGGCCAGCGACAATATCGCGCCGCCGGTGGATTCACCAATGCCCGGCAATTTGACCATGGATTCAAGATCTAAAGGAAATTCCCCTTGATACTGCTCAACCACTATTTTTGCGCAAGCGTGTAAGTTTCTTGCTCTGGAATAATAACCAAGCCCCGCCCAACGATGTAAAACCTCGTCGACATCCGCCTTTGCCAGTAGCTCGACCGTGGCAAACGAGCTGATAAACTTTAAATAATAGGGGATTACCGTTTTGACTTGAGTCTGTTGCAGCATAATTTCGGATACCCACACGCTGTAGGCTGATTTATTTTGCTGCCACGGTAGATCCTTACGACCCTGTTGATCGTAAAATTGAAGTAGTTTTTTTGAGAACTGGGTGGATGTAATTGTTTTCAAATATTTTTTCGCGGCGGGACGCGCGCTCCTACCATTTTCTGGAACCTGGACTTTAAATAATGTCGTAATAATAAGGAATAAATAGCGACAATGTGATCCACATGATCACCACCAGCGGAACCCCTATGCGGATAAAGTCAGAAAAGTGATAACCACCAGCGTTCATCACTAATAGATTAGTTTTGTAAGCCATCGGCGTGGCATAACTGAAGTTTGCGCCAAATAAAACGGCGATGACAAAAGGTTCTGGCGATAAATTTAATTGAGTCGCGACGCTGATCGCAATCGGTGTACCGATGACCGCCGCAGCATTATTCGAAACAATATTGGTCAAAATGGCCAGCAATAACATTAATCCGCTGAGTATAAATGCCGGGTGCCATCCCGAGGTTGAATATAAAAATACTTCTGCCAAATATTCCGCGCCTCCCGTTTTCATCAGCGCTTCGCCAAGCGCCAAACTGGCGACTACGATTAAAATCACCTGAGTGCTTAAGGCTCTTCCTGCATCCATCCAATTTATGCATTTAGTGGTCAGCAAAAGTAATACTCCCACCAGTGCGCTGATCGCGATCGGCAAAATACCTAATGCGGCAATCCCGACAATGCCCAGCATAATCGCTAATGCCACCGGCGCTTTGGAAGTGTGCGGTAGATCGGTGGTCGCGTCCAAAATTAAAAAATCGCCTTTTTTCTTCATTTCAGCAATCTTATCGCGGGAGCCTTGCACCAGTAAAATATCCCCTACGTGCAATGAGATACTGCCGAGCTTTTTGAATAGATTGATCTCTTTCCCTTCACGATGCAATGCTACTGCCACCAGGGAGTATTGATCCACAAAACGAATATTTTTTAAGGTAGAGCCTGCCAGTGGAGAGCCCGGCGCGACAATGACTTCGACCAGCTGTTGATCGTCAGCGGTGAGCGGATGAGCTTCATCGACCTGCTGCTTGCCGACAAATAATTTTGCGCCCAGAATTTTTTCATAATCCTTTAGATTCTCGGCATTATCAGAGACTCTCACCTTATCACCGGCGTGTAAAATCACATCGGGCATCGGCATAATGCGTATATCGGAACTGACACCGGAACGTTGAATTCTCTCAACCTTCAACAAGCCATCCGAATGTTCGATGATTTCGGCTAAAGTTTTACCAACCGAAAAGCCTTCTTCATCAATAGTTAGATGGGCGGTGAAAATTCGCGGCGCTTCATTCTCCAGCGCGGTTTGGCGCTCGGGTAACATTTTAGGCGCAACCAGCCAAAGGTAAATAATCGCAACACTGCCAGCAACCAGTGCCGGTACCGCAAAATCAAATAACCCCATGCGCGCCATGCCTTGCTCAGAGGCAACCGCGACCACCAGCAAATTGGTGGATGTACCAACAGTGGTTGACATACCGCCCACCAAAGTGGCAAAACCCATCGGCATTAATAATCCCGAAGCTGAGGTATTTGTTCTGACAGCCACACTGATCAATATCGGTAACATCAATACCACAATCGGAGTATTGTTCATAAATGCCGATAAAATACCAGAAACCACCAAGGTGATGAGTAATGAAAAAGTCGGGCTAATTCGCCACAGCTTACCCAACATCCGGCCAACCGGTTCTAATGCGCCGGTTCTGACCAGGCCCTGTCCGGCAATCATCAGCGCGCAAACTGCGATTAAAGCTTCGTGACCAAAGCCAAAGAAAAAGTCGATCGATTCCAGGTGTTCACCGGTTTCAGACAGAAAAGGAAAAATTTCAAAGCCAACTGCCAGTAAAATCAACACCCCAAGGCAACTCGATTCCAGCCGAATGTCTTCCCTGCGGAATAAATAAAGCGCGACACCGGTAAGCAAAAGAACCGCTAAGGCGTGATAATTGGGTATAGATGGGAACATCGAGTGTTGATAGTCCGTAATTTTAAGGCAACAACGCTAAAACTAGCATTTTCTGGCAAATGGTCAATCGTTTATTTGAGATTTTTGCCTGCTAGATCGATATAATCCCGCACCTCAAGGTTAACTATTGGTCAATTTGTGGAATATCTTAAGCGAAAAATCAGAAGTTTTGTAAAGCGAGAAGGGCGCATGACGCCTGGACAAACTCTCGCTTATGAAACCATGATGCCGATCTACGGATTTGATTACCAAAAACAACTACTGGATTTTAAAGCGCTTTTCGGCAACGACGCGCCGGTCAGCATCGAAATTGGTTTTGGCATGGGAGCGTCATTGGTTGAACAGGCAGCTTGTTATCCAAAGCGTAATTTTATCGGCATTGAAGTGCACCGACCCGGCGTGGGCTCGCTGCTGGTTAAAATGAAAGATGCCGATATTAGCAATATTCGGGTGATTTCCCATGACGCGGTTGAAGTCCTCAGCGATATGGTGACTGACTCCTCCATCGAGCTTTTACAGCTATTTTTCCCCGATCCCTGGCACAAGCGTAAACACCATAAACGGCGTATCGTTAATCCAGAATTTGTCCAGCTTTTGCATAGCAAAATTCAAACTAACGGTCATTTTCATATGGCGACTGATTGGCAGGACTATGCCAAACATATGCTCAAAGTTATGCGCGCGGCCGAGGGCTGGCAAAATTGCTCAGCTAGCGATGATTATATTCCTAAACCAGAAAACCGGCCGAGCACCAAATTTCAAAAACGCGGTGAAGGCCTTGGCCATGGGATGTGGGATCTGATGTTCAATAGAATCGAGGTAGCTGGAGCAGAAATAACAGAAGTAGAGACAAGTAAATGATTAAACAAATAAGTATCGTTGAAGCGGTATCAATGATTGAAAAAGAAAATCCATTAATTGTCGATATTCGAGATGCTGGTAGCTTTGCCAATGGCCATATCGAAAATGCGATCAGAGTCGATAATGAAAATTTTCAATCTTTTGTTGATAGTGCCGATAAAAATAAACCGCTGATCGTCTGTTGTTATCACGGCGTTTCCAGCCAATCAGCTACCGAAGCTTTTAATCGTTTTGGTTTTAATGGATACAGTTTGCAAGGTGGTATGAGCGCTTGGATGTTGTCACAACCGGTGGTGAAAACCTAAGCGATAGTTCTGTAACCTCTTTTACGCAAACTATCGAATTTTTGACTTACCATTAATTAAGCGTATATTAGTTAAACCTAAATTAGCTGGAGCTTAATTTGGGTTTATGCTGGGATTTATCGGAAAATATCAACTAAAACGCGAAAAAAGAGGTGTATTCCCTTGATGTGTATAGGAAATTTATTCAAGTCGTGATCACCTGATTGGTGAAAAGTAGTTTCATGGTTTTTTTAAGTGTAATAAGGGGATTCCCAGACTTTCGTGTTTTAGTTGATATTTCCAGGTTTAAAGGTAAATTGATTGCTTCATTGGTCGTGTTTTGAGAAAATACGCCACTTTCAAAATACCCCCTTTCTATAGACTTGTTAACCTTAGGAGTATTTATGTCGTCTCGTTTTCAGTTGGCTAATGCTATTCGAGCATTAAGTATGGATGCAGTTCAAAAGGCTAATTCTGGTCACCCTGGCGCCCCCATGGGCATGGCAGATATTGCCCAGGTTGTGTGGAGCGATCACCTCCAGCACAATCCAAACAACCCTGAATGGGTCAACCGAGATCGATTTGTTCTATCTAATGGTCACGGTTCGATGCTGATCTATTCATTGTTGCACCTAAGCGGTTATGCACTTTCCATTGACGACATCAAAAATTTTCGCCAATTACATTCCAAAACCCCAGGACATCCTGAGTACGGTTATACCCCAGGCGTTGAAACGACTACCGGACCGCTTGGTCAGGGGCTCGCCAATGCAATAGGTATGGCGATCGCAGAAAAAACCTTAGCCGCCCAGTTCAACCAACCGAGTCACGATATTATCGACCATCGCACTTATGCGTTTGTCGGTGATGGTTGCCTGATGGAAGGGATTTCTCATGAAGTTTGCTCGCTTGCTGGAACCATGGGGCTGGACAAACTAACGGTTTTTTATGATGACAATGGTATTTCAATCGACGGTAATGTTGAAGGCTGGTTTACCGACGATACGGTAAAACGATTCCAGGCCTACGGCTGGCAAGTGATTGCCGGTGTCGATGGGCATGATAGTGAAGCGATTGAACAAGCGGTTCAAAAAGCGAAAACTGAGAGCAATCGACCTACCCTGATTTGTTGTAAAACTACTATTGGTTTTGGCTCGCCTAACAAAGGCGGTAAAGAATCTTGTCATGGCGCTCCACTGGGTGATGAAGAAATTGCCCTGGTCAGACAGGAACTTGAGTGGCCCCATGCAGCCTTTGATATTCCTCAGGAAATCATGGACGGCTGGGATGCGCGCGAGCATGGCCAGCAAATCGAGAGCAACTGGAACGATCAGTTTGTTGTTTATACCGAGCTATTTCCAGAACTCGCCGCAGAATTAAGTCGACGTTTAAACGGTCGTCTCAGCGCTGATTTTACAGCAGTTGCCAAGTCCTACATTCAATCAACCCAGGAAACTGGCGGAAGCATTGCCACTCGTAAGGCCTCGCAAAATGCCATCCAGGCATATGCTGGTCAAATGCCCGAATTTATCGGTGGTTCGGCAGATTTAGCGGGCTCTAACTTAACCAAGTGGCAAGAGTCTAAAGTGATTGACGCTAAAGATGCTAGCGGAAACTATATCAATTACGGGGTTCGTGAGTTTGGTATGTGCGCTATCATGAACGGGATAAAATTACACGGCGGTTTTGTGCCTTTTGGCGGAACCTTCCTGATGTTTATGGAATATGCACGTAATGCCATTCGTATGGCGGCGTTAATGAAGCAACAAGCGATTTATGTGTTCACCCACGATTCGATTGGTTTAGGTGAAGACGGTCCTACTCATCAACCAGTCGAGCAAATTGCCTCGATGCGTAGCACCCCCAATTTAATTAATTGGCGTCCATGTGATGCGACCGAAACAGCGGTCGCCTGGAAAATGGCTATCCAAAATCAAACCGGCCCTACCGCGTTGATTTTGACTCGCCAGGGGTTACCAACTCAAGCGCGCTCTGAAGCTCAGTTAAGCCTGATTGAAAAAGGTGGTTATGTTTTACTTGAAGGCAGCGAGCAACCAGAACTGACCATTATTGCTACCGGTTCAGAAGTTGAATTGGCAGTTCAGGCGGCTAATCAATTGAAAGGTTATAACGTGCGGGTTGTTTCTATGCCAAGTTGTGAATTATTTGACGCGCAAGATGCCGAGTATAAAGCGCAAGTATTGCCATCTAGTGGTAAACGTATGGGGATTGAAGCGGCCACTGGCGATCTCTGGTATAAATATGTTGGTCTGGAAGGGACTGTCATTTCAATCGATCGATTTGGTGAATCAGCACCAGCAGATTTATTGTTTAAAGAGTTCGGATTTACCGTTGAAAATGTGGTTGAAAAGGCGACGGCACTGTTAAATTAAATACTAAATGAGATTAAATGCTGAACTATGTTAAATATTAACATTAAGTTAAGTACCGAAATTAAATTACATACTGAATCAGGATAAAGCGTAAGGCCTTTGCGGCTGTATGGCAACAAAGGTTTTAAAAAATATTTCTATGCATACGTATGGAATTTTGTTCAACAGCAGAAACTTGTCTATTTTTGGATAAGCTTCTGACTACAAGTAGGATTACAAGAATGACAGTTAAAGTTGCAATTAATGGCTACGGCCGTATCGGGCGAATGGTGTTGCGAGCCATCTATGAATATAACCGTGAAAATGAAATTAAAGTCGTCGCGATCAATTCATCTCATCCCATCTCAACTAATGTTCATTTGACTAAATACGATTCAACTCATGGCCGTTTTGAAGCGGATGTTCGTTGTGATGAAGAAAATATGTATATCAATGATGACAAGGTAGCGATGCTTGCCGATCGTAATCCAGAAAACTTAAAATGGAGCGATTATGATGTTGATATCGTTTTAGAATGTACCGGTCACTTTAAGGACCGAGAAGGCGCTTCTAAACATTTTGTCGGCGGCGCTAAAAAAGTACTTATTTCATCTCCAGGTGGTGACGATATTGATGCCACGGTTGTTTTTGGTGTGAATGAAGATGTGATTAAAGCGGAGCATACCATTATCTCTAATGCTTCTTGTACGACTAATTGTCTGGCTCCTTTAGCTAAGGCATTGCACGAAGGGATCGGGATTAAAAAAGGTTTGATCAAGACCATTCATGCTTATACTAACGATCAAATGTTAATCGATAACCAGCATAAAGACTTGCATCGCTCGCGTGCTGCGGCGACATCGATTATTCCTACTAAAACTGGCGCAGCCAAAGCGGTTGGTTTAGTACTGCCTGAGTTGCTCGGTAGAATGCACGGTTTTGCTTTGCGGGTTCCAACCGCCAATGTCTCAGTGGTCGATTTAACTTTTGATGCTGCCAGAGAAACCACTGTCGAAGAAGTGAACGCTATAGTTAAAGCTGCTTCGGACGGAATAGTGTTGGACTATAACGACGAACCTTTGGTCTCCATTGATTTCAATCATACGCCAGCTTCTTCTACCTTTGATGCGACTCAAACCAGAGTGAATGGTAACCTGGTAAAAGTACTGGCCTGGTATGATAATGAGTGGGGCTTTAGTTGCCGGATGATTGATGTTGCATTAGCAATGATGGAAGCGGAATAATTAAAAGAGATTAGGATTTAGCCGAATTTGTAGGGGCGCTTTGTAAGCGCCCTTCTATCAGCGAATGAATAAATAAAATTTGAGAGCAGGAAACGAATAGAAATAATTTGTTCCACTGTCGCCAAGAAGCGAGCTAGTACCGCCGGGCGCATGCAATGCGCCCCTACATGGATATTAATTTTTTAATAGGTAGCTAAAATCAATGTCAGTACTAAGAATGTCCGATCTGGATTTAAATGGAAAACGAGTCCTTATTCGTGAAGATCTTAATGTGCCTTTTAAAGACGGTAAAATTACTTCCGATGTTCGCATTCAAGCGGCTCTGCCAACTATTAAATTAGCGCTGGAAAAAGGTGCCAGGGTGATGGTGATGTCCCATCGCGGGCGGCCAACCGAAGGTGAGCTGACTGAACAAGATTCGATGGCGGCTATCGTTGACTATATGCAACCGCTATTAGACGTACCGGTTTCATTGGCGACAGATTATCTTAATGGCGTCGATGCTAAGCAAAGCGAAGTAATTATTTTTGAAAACGTGCGGTGCAATAAAGGCGAAAAAGCCAACGATGAAGTTTTGTCTAAAGCCTACGCGGCGCTTTGCGATGTATTTGTAATGGACGCTTTTGGAACGGCTCACCGCGCGCAGGCCTCCACTCACGGAGTAGCAAAGTTTGCGCCAGTTGCTTGTGCTGGACCATTATTAGCTGGCGAATTAGACGCGCTGGGTAAGGCGCTGGATAATCCTGCCAGACCAATGGTGGCGATTGTCGGCGGCTCAAAAGTATCCACTAAGTTAACCGTATTAGAATCACTTTCTGGGATTGTTGATCAGTTAATTGTTGGCGGCGGCATTGCTAATACTTTTATCGCATCGGAAGGTCATCCGGTTGGCAAGTCACTGGTTGAAATGGATCTGCTAGATGACGCGAAAAAATTAACTGAAGCGGCAATAAAAAACAACAGTGAAATCCCAAAAACAATCGATGTTGTGGTCGGTAAAGAATTTTCAGAAGCGACCCCTGCGACTTTAAAACTGGTAGCAAATGTGAGTGATGATGACATGATTTTTGATATCGGTCCTCAGACCGCTGATTACCTTTGTGATATTTTAGCTAAAGCTGGCACCATTGTCTGGAATGGCCCGGTGGGGGTATTTGAATTTGCCCAGTTTTCCAAAGGCACCGAGAAAATCGCCCGTGCTATTGCCGATAGTTCTGCCTTTTCAATCGCCGGTGGTGGTGATACCTTAGCGGCAGTGGATCAATTTGGGATTACCGATAATATTTCCTACATATCAACTGGTGGTGGGGCATTTTTAGAGTTTTTGGAAGGCAAAAAATTACCCGCAGTTGAAATGTTAGAACAACGCGCGGCACAAAATTAAAAAATTTACCTAAAGCAAAAAGTATCTTTCGTAGGCTGGATTAGCGGAGCGTGATCCATCAAGTATGTACTAACTATAAAATTCAGTCGGTGGATTAGGCTATCGCTAATCCACCTTACGAACAACAAGATATGATTTTAATAATTGAACAATACAGAATACAAAAATTGGAGAAAATAAAATGGCATTAATTTCGATGAGACAGATGCTTGATCACGCAGCAGAATTTCAATACGGCGTTCCTGCATTTAATGTTAACAATATGGAACAAATACGCGCCATCATGGAAGCGGCGGATCAAACCGACAGTCCTGTTATTGTACAAGGTTCAGCGGGCGCAAGAAAATACGCTGGCGCACCATTTCTGCGTCATTTAATTCTAGCGGCGATTGAAGAGTTTCCGCATATTCCAGTGGTGATGCATCAAGATCACGGCACCAGCCCAGCGGTTTGTCAGCGTTCTATTCAGCTTGGTTTTTCCTCAGTCATGATGGACGGCT
>JAUUYO010000092.1 GCA_030590405.1 Kangiellaceae bacterium | reverse complement strand
CGGATTAAACCAGAACAAACTTTTAATAAAAACTCGCAAAAAATTAAACCGGTGATCGTGTCGCTTCAAATGATAAAATTCATGCTGCAATATCATTTGCTGGTTTTTAGCTGGCAAATTGGAAAAACTCTCTGGAAGAATAAGGTAAGATTGAAATAATCCAAAAACGGCTGGCACATCAATTAATGGGCTAGCAACAAACTGAATTTTTTTATTCGATTTTGAATCACCTTGATCAATGATTTCGATCAGATTTCTCACAGCAACCGCATCTAAACTGCGCTTTAACCGGTGGTATCGCGCAAAGAAAACCAACAGCATGGTCAAACAACCACAACCCCAGATAGTCAATCCCCATAGAGCCGTTTGGCTGCCATAAAACCCATTCTCATCGGCAGAATTCGACGGCAAGACATCCCCACCCAAAATAAAAGTCATAAAACCGCCAGCCGAACTCACTTCAGCGGTGCTAACGGGCATCAATAAGTAAATTGGCAGCATCAACCATAAACCATAGGCAACTCGTGCGTTCAATCGTTTTAATACCAGCGGCCTGACGGCAATAATTAACAAAAGCAGCATGGCAACGCCGATACTTTTAAGAACTAGAATTTCAAACAATGAATCAATCATTTATTTTTCTCCTAAGATTATTTTTCGATACCTGAACATTTTTCGATGCCTGATTATTTCTCGATATCTTTAATCAGTGCTTTTAATTCAGCCAAATCTTTTTCACTCAATTTTTCCTGCTTGGCAAATGCCGCCACCAACGATGTAACGCTGCCATTAAAAACCTTTGTGAGAAAATTATCTGATACATCTCGCAGATAATCCTGCTCCTTCAAAATCGGGTAATACAAATACTCTCGGCCTTCTTTTTTAAAGGCGATGGCTTCTTTTTTAAGCAGTCGATTCAGCAATGTTTTCACCGTTTTATCATGCCAGTCCAACTTGTTATCCACTTGCTCTATAATTTGCCTGGCTGACAATGGCGCAACTTTAGATCCCCCCTGCCACAACACATCCATTAAAATTTTCTCGGAATGACTGATTTGCATATTTACCTCCTCGCGACCACCTATTTGATTACAAATGTAATCAATAATCGAAGTATTACAGGCGTAATCAACAAAAACAAGGTTTTTTTTGATAATGGACAATAAAAATAAACTTTGACTAAAAATTATTCGACTATAGTTAAGGTAGTGAGATATAGTTAAGGTGTGACTAATCTGGTACTAAAACTGTTTAATTAAAGGTAAATCATGGAAATATTATCTGCTGTAGGAATAATTGTCGCCGCGGTCGTAGGCTTTTTATTTGGTAAGAAAAACTCTTCAAACGAAGTTGAAAAAAATCGCCTGGAGCAACAACTCAAGGAAAAAACCTCAGAACTGGAAGCGTTTCACTCTAAAGTAAATACTCACTTTGAAAAAACTGCCGAGCTATTTAATCATGTGTCTGACAGTTATCAGTCTCTGTACGATCACATGGCGAAAAGCTCGACTCAGTTGTGTGCCAGCCAGACATTTCAGATATTATCCAAAACAACCGAACCTCAACTCGAGCCAGGCACGGCTCCCGTACTAAGTGAAAATTCAGATGTTCATGCTGCTGATAGTGGATTATTTAATGCAGATCAATTGTATCAAGCACATGAATATCGCAATCAAACGGTCGAAGAAGAGACCATCGACGCCCCCCAAACAACAGACAATAAGGTTGTTGAAATTGCCAGTGCCAAAGAAAATCAAGACGCTCAAGCGTTAGATTACGCTATTAAGGAAAAAGGCGTGATTAATCATAATAGCCTCGATATCGAAGGTGTTAAAAACTCCTAAAACTCATCGACAATAGTATTTCTTTAACTGGGCTTTTCTTTGCGATCATTTTCTTCTGTTACAAGCCTTTGTTATTGTCGAATCCATTAAGTTGATTTAGACTGTACTCACGTCACGTAGGCACACGTCTACTTACCTACAATTGAACTAATTATAATACGGTCGCTACTTTCTCCATGAAGCTTCTTGCAAATATCATTTACGTCCTCAAATTTTCTCTGCTTGGAGGGGTCGCAGGATTTGTTATCCTGTTTTTTATCCCCGATAGCCCGATGAGCTTTAATTGGGCAGAAGCCCAAAATGTCTGGGCATTTTATCAAAAAGGCCATGTTAATTCCGCTCCAGCGTCACTACAAAATGGTGCCCAATCGCAAATAAGCTCTTACGCCGAGGCGATCGAAAAAGCAGGCCCTTCGGTAGTCAGTGTACAAGCCCGTCGACAGGGACGTGTGCGACAAGCCACCGATGGCAGAAAAGGCGATATGCTGGTTGATATTTCAGTTGAAGTTGGCTCTGGCGTTATATTTGACAAAAATGGCTATATTGTCACCAATTACCATGTGATCGCAGGAAGCCACAATATTGCAGTGCATTTTTCTAACGGTCTGCGTAAATATGCCAAAGTAGTGGGTTTTGATAAGCAAAATGATATTGCTGTTTTAAAGGTTGATATCCCGACCCCTATGGTGGCTGAATTAGGTGATTCAAAAGAGGTTAAAACTGGCGATATCGTCATGGCGATTGGTACTCCTTTTGGGCTCTTTAATAACTCCGTGACACTCGGGATCATCAGCGCGGTCGATCATGGCGCGCTGTCTTCACCGAGAATTCAAACCGATGCATCTATCAACTACGGTAATTCCGGAGGGGCCTTAATCAACACGAAAGGCCAGGTCATTGGCATTAGTAGCGCTAAATTTAGTGTTGAAAGAAACGATGAGATAGGCATTAATTTCGCAGCACCAATTGATATCGTTAAAGAAACATTTGATCAAATTATAAAACATGGCCGAGTGGTTAGAAATTGGATTGGAATTAATGGTGGTAGCCTGGACAGAAGAGGTCACAACGCTCTCAAACCGGGTGTTGAATTTGGTATAGGGTTGTTCATAGGCAGCACTGAAACTGGTAGTCCGGCAGCTGAAGCAGGCCTGAAGTATAAGGATCTGATCACTCATTACAATGGCGAACTAATCACCAGTATCGAATTATTTCGCAAACTTTTTATTGCGAGTCCGATTGGTAAACAGGTTGAAATAGACGTTATTAGAGACAGACAACCAGTAAAAATGATTTTAAAATTACGGGAAAAGCCAATTTAGGTACTTAGCCCGTAATATTTCATCCTGCTTAAGCTCTGAGTTTTGTACAATTAAGAAACACGTTTTATATTTGCGCCCATTAACTGCAACTTTTCTTCAATACATTCATAACCACGGTCGATATGATATATGCGGTCAACGACTGTTTTTCCTTCAGCCACTAAACCAGCAATCACCAAACTTGCAGAAGCTCTAAGGTCGGTGGCCATCACCTGAGCCCCTTTTAAACGGTCAACTCCGGTACAAATCGCGTTATTACCTTCAATTTGAATATCGGCCCCCATTCGCTGCAATTCACTAACGTGCATAAACCGGTTCTCAAAAATGGTTTCGGTAATCACGCCAGTGCCTTCTGCAATGACATTCAGCGCGGTAAATTGCGCTTGCATATCGGTTGGAAATCCCGGATAAGGCGCGGTTTTGATATTCACCGCTTTAGGCCTTTTACCTTTCATATCCAGTTCGATCCAATCTTTACCGGTGGTTATTTCAGCGCCAGCTTCTTCAAGTTTTAACAGTACAGATTCCAGAATTTCTGGATTAGTTTCTCTCACTTTAACCCGACCACCAGCAATTGCTGCGGCAACCAGGTAAGTACCAGTTTCGATCCGATCCGGTAACACCTCATGATGAGCACCGATTAATTTATCAACCCCTTCAATGGTAATGACACCAGTTCCGGCACCGGAGATTTTGGCTCCCATAGCAATCAGATAATTAGCCACATCAACCACTTCAGGCTCGCGTGCCGCATTTTCCAGGATGGTAGTTCCTTTGGCCAAAGTCGCCGCCATCAATAGATTTTCGGTCGCCCCAACGCTGACAATATCCATACAAATGCGAGCGCCTTTAAGACCATTTTTAGCTCGTGCTTTGACATAGCCATCGGTTACAGTAATATCAGCCCCCATCGCCTGCATCCCTTTAATGTGCAAATCAACCGGTCTTGAGCCAATTGCGCAGCCGCCCGGCAAAGACACATCGGCCTCGCCAAATCGAGCTAACAATGGCCCTAAAACCAAAATAGAAGCTCGCATGGTTTTGACTAATTCATAAGGAGCCTCAAAGGTCTTAATCGTGCTAGTGTCTATTTCGACCGTCATATTTTCGCCGAGAGTCATTGAGTTTCCCATCACACCCAGCAATTCAAGCGTGGTAGTCACATCATTTAGGTGAGGCACATTACCAATTGTGGTCGGCCCTTCAGCCAATAAAGTCGCCATTAAAATAGGCAAAGCCGCATTCTTGGCACCGGAAATACTAATACTACCGTCTAATTTGTTACCGCCGGTTATTTGTAACTTATCCATAGAATCCTCTATTTATTAAAAATCTTAAGCTTTCGATCGGTTAACCCCGGTTAGCAGCTTCAGCAGGAGTAATGGTTTTTAAAGACAGAGCATGAAGTTCCCCGCTCGATATTTTGTCTTGTAAGGTTGCATAAACCATTTGTTGTCTTGCTACTGGTCGCTTTCCATCAAATTGCTCAGAAACAACAATAGCCTCAAAATGATTGCCATCACCGTTGATTTCAATGGATTGGCAAGAGATACCTTGTTCAATCATTTGTTTTATTTCTAATTCAGTCATTTAGTTTACTCTTTTAGAATAGCAGTTTGCTGCGCATTGTACCCGAAACTTAACAAACTAAGAAACAGACGGCGCACATTTCTACGCAGAGGGCTTGGCAAAATCAAACGGCCTCTGTTACAAATCTCTAAATAAGGCTGGAAAACGCTCTTTAGCCCTGCATGGTATTATAACCGCTTACTTTTTTGCCGCACTTACGTATAATGTGCCGCTTCGTTTTGCCAAGAAGCGATTCTCAGACAGGCTCCTGGATAAATCCTCAAACCTGAACAATTTGAGGTTAATGGCTTGATACAATTTTTTTCTTGCCACTCTCGACTCAAAACACCATTATTTTAGAAAAATAATGTTAATTAATCTCTGCTATCCGGTACAAATGTTACCTTTAGCAGAAAGTATTGGAGAATCAAGCAATTATATGCTTCTTTACTTTGCAATGGTCATTTGCGGTATCTCGTTACTCGTATGGAGTGCCGATCGATTTACCGATGGTGCCGCCGCTATCGCGAGAAATTTTGGTATATCGCCGCTCATAGTCGGTTTGACCATTGTTGCTATGGGTTCATCTGCGCCTGAAGTGGTAGTGTCCATCAATGCGGCATTAAATGGTACTCCCGGTCTTGCCATAGGCAACGCGATTGGTTCAAACATCGCCAATATTGCAATGGTGTTGGGCATCGCCGCTTTAGTCACCCCTCTACGAGTTCAATCTAATATTCTCAAGCGAGAAATCCCCGTGTTATTTGGATTTATGCTGCTAACCCTCGCATTATTGATTGATCTCAAACTTTCTTTTATTGATGGTTTTATTCTCATCATCTGTTTGGTTGGATATCTGATTTGGCTCACCAAAACGGCAGTGAAATCTCGTAATAAACAAGATTTAATGTTGCAAGAAATCGTCGAAGAATTACCCGATCAGATGCCAAATGGCAAAGCGATGTTTTGGGTAGTGATCGGTTTAATTCTGCTTCAAGTCAGTTCCAACTTACTGGTGCTTGGTGCCACCAACATTGCGCACATCTATCATGTGAGTGATTTTGTGATAGGTATTACCATTGTAGCAGTTGGTACCAGTTTGCCAGAGTTAGCCGCGTCAGTGACCGGGGTGATGAAAGGTGAGCATGAATTAGCCATCGGTAATGTCATTGGCTCAAATATCTTTAATCTTTTAGCGGTGCTGGGTATTCCCGGTTTAATCAATGGCGCAAGGATTGAAAGCAGCATTTTGCAAATTGATTATGCTTTGATGTTCGGACTAACCCTGGCAATGTCGATTATGGCATGGGGACGCAAAGGCCAACCTGGCGAGATCACTCGTTTAGAGGGAGGGATTTTGCTGACTTGCTTTATCTTTTATCAAACCTACCAGTTAGTGCTAAACACTTAGTTACCAGTATCAAGGCTTTGTAACCTCGGTTGTTGATAATCGGTTGCTGATAATCGGTTGTTGATAATAAATCATCGAGCCAGACAAAATACAAACAACGCATTTTATCTCATATCTGATAAAAATATCTGATAAACTAGCGCCTAATTCCTGAATAATCAGTCAAATTTGAAAAATATGCCCAAAGATTCTGCTAGTTGCAATTTTATTTCTCTCGGCCAGGCGGTGGTCAAAACCGAGCAACAAGCCATTGCCTCACTGCTCAAAAAAATCAATCAGGATTTCGCTAAAGCTTGTGAACTATTATTAGACTGTCAAGGTCGTATCGTAGTCATTGGTATGGGTAAATCAGGCCATATCGGCGGCAAAATAGCTGCGACACTCGCCAGTACTGGCAGCCCCGCATTTTTTGTCCATCCCGGCGAAGCGAGCCACGGCGATCTCGGCATGATCACCGATAAAGATGTGGTACTGGCATTATCAAACTCCGGTGAGACTAATGAAATTACCAGCCTGTTACCGGTGATTAAACGGCTCAATGTGCCGCTTATCAGCCTGACGGGTAATCCGGATTCTTCGTTAGCCAGTTTTGCCGATGTCAATCTGGATACCAGTGTTGAAAAAGAAGCCTGCCCAATGAATTTAGCCCCAACTGCGTCAACAACGGTCTCACTGGTCATGGGCGATGCTTTGGCGGTAGCCTTACTGGAAGCCAAAGGATTTACCGAAAATGATTTTGCCTTGTCTCATCCTGGTGGCAGTTTGGGACGTCGATTATTGCTAAAGGTCGAAGATGTAATGCATAAAGGCGAGCAAATACCGGTGGTAAATAAAGACACCAGCATCAGCGACGCTTTGTTAGAAATGACTAACAAGCGCTTAGGCATGACTTGTATCATCGATCAGAAAGGCCTGTTATGTGGCATATTTACCGATGGTGACTTAAGGCGAACCTTAGCCAGTAATCTCGATCTCAACTCAACTCAGATCGCCACAGTTATGACTGCAAAAGGCAAAACTATTGGTGCCGATAAACTTGCGGCTGAAGCATTAAAAATCATGGAAGAAAATGCCATTAGTGGTCTGGTGATTACTGATGAAAATAACCACCCTATTGGCGCGCTTAATATGTATGATTTATTAAAAGCGGGAGTGCTTTAATGTCGACAATTCACTCGAAGCCAGTAACAAATCAAATAACCGCACCAAACTATCCTGATACTTTATTGTCTAAAGCCCGCCAGATAAAATTATTGATCTGTGATGTTGATGGCGTTTTAAGCAATGGAAAAGTTTATTACACCAACCAGGGTGAAGAACTTAAAAGCTTCAATATCAAAGACGGGCTTGGGATCAAACAACTGCTGAAAAATGATATTCAAGTAGCGATTATCACGGGAAGACAATCTTTGATTGTTGACAAGCGTGCACTGGAGCTCGGGATCCCTTTTATCTATCAGGGAAAAACCGATAAACAACAAGCTTATCAGGAAATTATTCAAAAGATGGGGATCACACAAAATCAAGTGGCTCATGTTGGTGATGACTTACCAGACTTACCTTTAATGCTTCGTTCTGGACTCGGGATCTGTGTGGCTGACGGTTATTATCTGGTGCAACAAAGAGCAGATTGGGTGACCGATAACATCGGGGGGCAAGGCGCGGTCAGAGAAATTACAGACTTGATTCTGACTGCGCAAAACAAACTAGAAACCGTTCATCGGCCATACACTGATTTATGAAACGCTTAAAGCTCAATCGTTGGCTTATCAGCGCCATAGCATTGGGGATGTTTGTATTGGTCTTTCAACCGGAAGTAATTCAAGATCCGGTGCAGGTCGCCACTCAGGTTCATGATACCGATTATTTTATGGAGAAAGTTGTGATTCACCAATTTAATACCGCAGGCAGCCAAATCAATACTCTCGCAGCAGATAGAATGGAACACTCTCTTAAACAGGATATTTCCATTTTAGAAACTCCCCTTATCACCTTTGCTAGAAGTCATTCAGGCGAATGGCAGTTGAGTTCAAATGAAGGAACATTACTCAATACCATTATCAAATTGGAAAAAGATGTCAAAATAGAAGAACTCGCAAAAAACAAACAAATTCAAACAAAAATAACAACCAACCAGATGACTATTAATTTAGATACAAATATTGCTTCCACCGACCAGGCGGTATTGATAGAAAGTCCCTACTATCAGACTCAAAGTACGGGCCTGGAAATTGAATTTGATCAGGAAATTATTTATTTAAAATCTGACGTCATTACAAAAATATACCAATGAAGAAATTTATCAATATGAACCGCTCGACACAATATTTTGTATTTTTATCTGTATCATTTTGTTTGTATTTTGTTGCGACAAATGCCAGTACAGCAGAAGAAAAATCCATTGCGAATAACCAACCCAATATTGTGCTAAAAAGCGATCGCTCACGGATGGACGGTAAAACGCTGATCTTTGAATATTGTGGCAACGCCATATTGAATCAACCAGGATTAGAGTTAACGGCAGATTGCTTGATCGGAAAAAAGAATAAAGATGGCAGTTATCAATCCATAACAGCCAAAGGAAATCCAGCATTTCTTACTCAAACCAACTTGGAAAAACAAGAAAAACTCGTGGTAAAGGCCAACCTGATTGAATATAAAATCGCCACTCAACAATTTTTAATTTTAGAAAATGCACAACTCAAAATAACCAGTGGACAAGATAGTTTAGAAATTATCGCAGACAAAATCGAACTCGATAACAAGCTTGAATCAAACAGAGACATCGCCGCCACTGGCTCTCCTTTACAAATAGAGTTGATTAAATCGGGACAGACCGACTTAAAAGCCAAATCCAAAAAACTGCATTTCAATACCCAGACATCGCATCTAAAACTATCTGAAGATGTGATCGCCAATTTGGAATTAGGCCAAATAACGGCAGGCATTTTTAATTATAATAGTGAAACCAAAGTGTCCAGTTTTGATAAATCCCCTGGTGAGCAAGTCAAAATAATTCAAACAAAGAAGCAACCATAAATGACGACATTATCGGCAAGAAATCTGGCTAAAGTATACTCTGGAAGAAAAGTGGTATCTAATGTTTCATTTGACGTCAGTGCTGGGGAAATCGTCGGTCTGTTAGGCCCCAACGGCGCAGGAAAAACAACCTCCTTTTATATGCTAGTTGGTCTGGTCCAGGCAGATGCTGGCGAAGTCTACCTGGGAGACAAAAATATCACCGAAAACGCAATGCATCAACGAGCAAAAATGGGGATTGGTTATTTGCCGCAAGAAGCTTCGGTGTTTCGAAAGTTGTCAGTCGAAGATAATTTACTCGCCATTTTGGAACTTGATAAATCACTTGATAAAAGTCAACAAAACAAGAAAATGATGGCGTTACTTGAAGAATTTCAAATTACCCATATTCAAAAAAACCTCGGCATGAGCCTTTCAGGCGGTGAAAGAAGACGAGTAGAGATCGCCAGAGCGTTGGCTAATGAACCGAATTTTATCTTGCTCGATGAACCTTTTGCTGGTGTTGACCCGATATCAGTCGGCGAAATAAAAGAAATTATAAAACACTTAAAAGAGCGAGGCATTGGGGTTTTGATCACCGACCATAATGTGCGTGAAACATTAGATGTTTGTGAGCGCGCTTATATCGTAGAATCGGGAAATATATTAGCTAAAGGAACACCACAAGAAATTCTTAGAAATTCTGAAGTCAGAAAAGTCTATCTAGGAGAAAACTTTAAGATTTAAGTGTCAATAATGTTCACCCCAATCTGAAAGTATCGCCTGATTAACGTATTGAAGTCAAACAGTTTTTCTGCATAAGTTCACAATTTTAAATTGTTTAATTTTATAGTTGAATTGTCCTCCCGCAGTCTCCATACTAACAGTATCCTGAGACAATAAAGATTGTCATAAGCCCGTTAATATTTAGACATAAAAAGTCTTAACTATTAACCTTTTTAACCAATAAAAACACTCTAAAAGTCCATTTTACTGCTATAGTTAACGGTGAAAGAGGCAAAAATCTTCAGCAATAGAAACAGAAAGTTCTCTTCTGGAATAAAATATTAATGAAACAATCCTTACAGCTTAAGTTTAGCCAATCGCTAACCATGACGCCTCAGTTGCAACAAGCAATCAAGCTGCTACAACTGTCCAGTCTAGAACTCGAAGCTGAAATCCAAGAAGTG
The DNA here is from genome assembly GCA_030590405.1 of Kangiellaceae bacterium. Classification (GTDB taxonomy): domain Bacteria; phylum Pseudomonadota; class Gammaproteobacteria; order Enterobacterales; family Kangiellaceae. Next base: position 1,566 of record JAUUYO010000092.1, on the reverse strand, counting down.
TTAGAGTCCAACCCCCTGCTTGAGGTCGAATCTCCTCAAGAGCAAAGGGAATCTTTTGACAAAAAAACGCTCGAAGAAACCGCTAAAACCGAAAACATGGATAACACCGCACCGGAAGAAAAAGATACCAGCGATGCAATTAAAAGCGACAAAATTGAATCCGAAATGATCGCTGATACTCAATGGGAAGATTGGGGATACGTTTCACAAGCAAGCTCTTCAAAATCCGATGACAATTCGAATTTTGAATTCCAGGGTGAAACCAGCGATAGCCTTCGTGATCAGCTACTTTGGCAGATTAATATGATGGCTCTTTCAGATACCGATCGTACCATTGCAATGATATTGATCGATTCAATTGATGACTCGGGTTTCATGAAGGCCGCACTGGATGATGTCGTAGTCATGCTAAATGGCACAGACGCTATCGTTGATTTGTCCAGAGACTCGATGCACGGTGATGCGGAAAAAACCAGTCTCGCCGACACGCCCGATATTAGCTCCTCCGACATTAGTTCCCCCAATACCAGTTCGCCCAACAGCAGTGCAGAACCAACAGAAGTTTATTCAGCGACTAATGGCTATGATGAATCCCAAATAACCTTTGAGGAGGTCGAAGCGGTATTGCATCTGATTCAGAGCTTTGAACCGCCCGGTATTGCAGCAAGAAATCTGCAGGAGTGTTTACTCATACAGCTTAAACGATTAGAAAATAATCATGAATATCTGGAATTAGCCCAACAAGTGGTTAGTAGTCAATTTAATTTTCTTGCTAGCAGAAATTATCGTCTAATTTTAAAAAATCTAGGTATCAATGAGCAACAGCTCAAACAAGCAATAGAATTGATTCAAAACCTGGATCCACGCCCGGGTAACCAGTTAAATCAAAATAACGCCCAATATATTAAACCCGACGTCTATGTGAGCAAAAACAAAGTAGGCAAATGGGTCGTAAGCCTCAATACAGAAAACACACCAAAATTGCGCGTTAATAACACTTATGCCTCTTTAATAAAAAGAGCGGATAACAGTACCGATAATCAGTTCCTAAAAAATAATTTACAAGATGCTAAATGGTTTATTAAGAGCCTGCAAAGCAGAAATGATACTTTGCTTAAAGTAGCAACATCAATCGTTGAAAAACAAAATGGATTCCTGGAGTATGGCGAAGAAGCGATGAAACCTCTGATTTTACATGATATCGCTGAAGAAGTAGAAATGCATGAATCCACAATATCACGTGTTACCACACAAAAATTTTTGCACACACCCAAAGGAATTTTTGAACTTAAGTATTTCTTTTCTAGCCATGTCAGTACAGCCTCAGGGGGGGAATGCTCTTCCACCGCTATTAGAGCTGTGATTAAAAAATTAGTGGCTGCCGAAAACCATACTAAACCTTTGAGTGATAGCAAAATTGCAGCTTTGTTAAAAGATCAAGGCATCAAAGTTGCTCGACGCACGGTTGCCAAATACCGAGAAAGCCTGGCAATACCCCCGTCAAATGAACGAAAATCACTCATGTAGTGTCTAATGAGTAAAAGCTAAGATAACGATTCAACGAGT
>JAUUYO010000266.1 GCA_030590405.1 Kangiellaceae bacterium | reverse complement strand
GTAAATCTGGGGGAGAGTCACCAGCCGCACCAGCAATTTGATTATTGAAAGAGGCCACTGATTGACCAAGGGTGGTAATTTCTTCTGCGATGCTGCTTACGTTGGCATTAACCTGGGTAATTTGCGCTTCAAGCTGTGAATGAATTGAATCGAATTTTGCGACTAAACCTTGCGCTTGATCCAGCATCACTTGTCTTGCGGCAATCGAAGCGGGATCGTTGACCACGCCTTGCAATGCAGAAAAGAAAGATTGAAGCGAATTATTCAAACCATTTTGACTATCCGCCAACAAACCATCAACTCGATTCGCCTGTTCAAGAAAAACATCAAGTCGCATAAAGCTGGCGGTGGCTGATTGCACTTCTAATAGATGGGTCTGATCAAAAATTCTTTTTACCTGACCAATTTCAACCCCTGAACCCAGAAAGCTCCCACCAATAAACTCAGGTAATCGCGCGTTTTGATCGACTCGCTGGCGGCTATAACCTTCGGTATTGGCGTTGGCGATATTATGTGCAGTAGTATTCAGGGATGCCTGATTGGTGAGCAAACCTGAAACGCTAATTCCAAAAATACTGACTGGCATTGTATTTTCCTCTAACTAATTTTTTTCCTCTAACCAGGTATGAGTTCTCATCAATCCTGTGAAGATTAATCAGCACTTGGTGAACGGACTTGAGTCATACCTGTGTTAAATATTCTTAAAATCTTTTTTGCATAATCAGGGTCTGTTGCGTACCCCGCTGACTGCAATGATTGGACAAACTGCTTGGCATCTTTGACCACTTTAAGCGCGCCTTGATAACGTGGATTACTTTGTAAAAAATCGACATAATCATCAAAACTTTTTTCAAAACTTTCATACATTCTAAAGTCGTCTTTGGTTTTAACAAACTCGCCATTGTCAACTTCAAGTGTATCAATTCTCACCGATGGACCTTGCCATTGCGAGCTACTTTTAATACCAAACAGGTTATTACTGGGTCGTCCATGACTATCGTGCATAATATATTTTCCCCAGCCAGTCTCTAAAGCGGCCTGGGCGATTAATAATTTTGGGTCCACTCCAATTTTTTCCGCGATCTTGGTGGCATAAGGTAATAATTGATTAATAAAACTTTTAGCATCATCAAACAAGGATTTTTTCTCGACTTTACCTGGAGCGCTCCTTTGAGCTTCATCCATTACCGCTAACGGCTGGACTGTTCGTTTTTTATTTTCGCTGAGTAAATGCTCGACCTGAATCTCGTCAACGGATTTAACGGGATGATTAACTGGTGTAAAAATTTCACCCTGTTTCATCAAAAGATCTTTTTGATAGCCCATCGCTCTGGTTGTTTTCCCTAATGCTAATTCCTGTCGAACTGATGATTGGCTATTAACTGCAGGCTTGTTGTCGCCTAATAAGTTACGCGCCATTAAATCTGCAATGCCTAAATCCCCTTTTTGAGATAGCTCAACGGACATTTGCTCATCTAACATACCGATAAACATTTTTTCTTGTTGACTGCCAAAAAGTGAATCACCTCCCATAATCTCACTGGCCTGACGCATCGACTTCAGCATCATATTCATAAAAAAGGCTTCAAATTCTTTAGCAGCAGCTTTTATCGCACCTCGACTATCCACGGTCGCTTGTTTTCTGATCCCATTGAGCGACTGAAGGTCCGAGAAAATACTCGCACCATTTGATTGATTGTTACTTACCATTGCCATTATTTAAATGTATCCATCATTAAATGACCACTAGCTCGCCACTAATTGCGCCAGCTACTTTTAGCGCTTCTAATATGGCCATCACATCACCCGGCGCAGCGCCCACCGCATTAACCGCTTCGACCAATTGTTGTAACGTCGCGCCCGGCTGAAAGTGAAACATGCGGTTGTTTTCTTGAAGAACATCAATTTCGCTATCATTAATTATCTCGGTTGAGCCTTGCTCAGAAAAAGGTGCTGGTTGACTAACTTGCTGATTTTCTTTGATCTTAATAATCAGATTGCCGTGCGCAATAGCCGCTTCTTTCAAGTGAATATTTTTCCCAATAACAATCGTACCGGTTCGAGAATTAACTACGATTTTGGCCGCACCTTCCGCCGGTTTCACTTCGACATTTTCCAACACCGAAAGATAGTTTATTCTTTGCGCCGCGTCTCTTGGCGCAGACACCTGAATACTGGTCGCATCGATCGGTCTGGCGGTTTGCGTTCCCACCAATTGATTAATTCGTTTTGCCATTCGAACTGCGGTAGTAAAATCCGGTTCATTGAGATTAAAAATAATAAATTCATTATTCATAAAATTGGTAGCAACCGTTTGTTCGACTGAGGCACCATTTGGAATGCGACCCACCGTTGGCACATTAACCGTGATCGAAGAACCATCGCCGCCCTGAGCGCCAAAGCCTCCCACGACCAGGTTGCCTTGAGCAATGGCATAAACTTGTCCATTCGCGCCTTTTAACGGGGTCATTAATAACGAACCACCTCTTAGACTTTTGGCTTCTCCCAAGCTGCTCACGGTCACATCAATAAGTTGCCCTGTTTTAGCAAACGCAGGCAGGGTTGCATGAATAGCTACTGCCGCAGTATTTTTTAATTTCAGTTGCCCGCCCGCTGGTACGCTAATCCCAAAGCGCCCTAACATGGTTCGAAAGGTCTGCTCGGTATACTTTGTTTTTTCACCAGTTCCATCTAAACCAACCACCAAGCCATAACCAATCAATTGGTTTTCTCGCACTCCCTGAATGCTGGTCAAGTCTTTTATCCGCTCTGATAAAACGGGAAAACTAACGAATAAAACGGTCGCCAGAAAAAATATTTTTTTGAATATATTTGATGTCATTTTGTTACCGCATTTATGTTGTTTAAAAAGGCCACCAGCCGGTGTTAAAGAAACGGGCCAGCCATCCTACCTCATTGGCTTCGGCTAACGGGCCAGTGCCGCCGTAATAAATTCTTGCATTGGCGACTTTAGTCGACTCGACCTGATTGTCTTTACTGATATCTTCTGGACGAATAAGCCCAGACACCCGGATAAATTCACTGCCCTGATTTAAAGAGATCCATTTCTCTCCTTTAATTAACAAATTACCATTGGTAAACACTTTTTGTACGGTCACGCTGATAACGCCTTGAAGCAGATTACTTTGTTCACTATCAGTCTCTGCTTTAAAGGCCTTTTGGCTGGTAAGCGCCAACTCCATTTTGGGAATATGAGTGCCGAAGACAGGTGCCGCTGAAGACGCCTCAGTATCTTTGGATAATTCGGTATCGGCCTTTTTTGTCGCGCGAGTATTTTCGGTTAACACAATGGTAATAATATCGCCTATGCGTAATGCTTTTTTATCTTGAAAGAGCATTTTGGCGGTCGCCACATTATAAATAGCCCCTGAATTATTAGTTTGAAGTGCCGCGTCTAATGGATAGCTGGGTGCCCAGTTTGGATCGTCCTGAAATTCATTGTGGTACATAGTCGTACAAGCGGAAAGCAGGCCAAATAAAATGAAAAATAAAGGTCTAGCGCACATATTCAAAATCCCATCAATTTATAAAGTCTGATTAATAAATTGCAGCATCTGATCAACTGCGGATAACACCTTGGCATTGGTTTCATAAGTTCGCTGAGTTTCGATTAACGAGACTAATTCTTCAACACTGGAAACATTGGAGGTTTCTAACTGGCGGCCAAGTAATTCTCCAACCCCATCCAAACCAGGCGTGCCGATAACGGGAGTGCCACTGCTACTGGTTTCAAGAAAAAGATTGCCACCGATAGATTGCAATCCGGCAGGATTGATAAAGGTAGCAATAGTAATATTTCCAATATTAGTTGAACCGGCAGTGCCCTGCTCTTGTACGGTAACCGTGCCATCCAGGGCAATGTCTAAGCTGGTCGTATTTTCTGGAATGGTGATAGCAGGATCTAACAGAAAGCCACTTCCTGAAGTCACTATTTGACCAGTTTCATCCGTTGAAAAATTACCTGCACGGGTATATCCGATGGTACCATCTGGCATCTGGATCTGAAAAAAACCATTTCCCTTTATAGCCATATCCAATGGATTAGATGAGGTTTGAAAACCGCCCTGGATATGTTGTTTTTGAGTCGCAACGACTTTTACTCCAGTGCCAATCTGTAGCCCCGATGGTAATTTGGTATCTTGAGAAGATTGACTGCCTGGCTGACGAAAATTCTGATAAAAAAGGTCTTCAAAAACCACACGATCTCGCTTAAATCCGGTGGTACCAGCATTGGCCAGATTATTTGAAATCACCGACAGATTAACGGTTTGAGCTTCTAGACCTGTTTTTGAAATCCATAAAGCGGGATGCATAAGTTTCTCCTCTACTACTCAATTCTTCATCGTTATATTTCTTAATTTCGATATTTCTTAATTGCACTATT
>JAUUYO010000144.1 GCA_030590405.1 Kangiellaceae bacterium | reverse complement strand
GACCCCAGCCTTACGGCATCGGTGCTTAAACTAGCCAACAGCGTACAGTTTAACCATTATGGAAATACCATCAGAACGGTCAGTCGTGGGGTGATGTTGCTGGGTCATAAGACCATCAAAGAAATATGCACCAGTTGTTTGTTGCTAGAGAATTTTTTAAAAGGTAATACGTCTAAAACACTCAAGTCGGTACTGGCACGTTCATTTCACGCCGCGATCCAGGCCAAAGAAATAGCCAATATTCGAGGGGATAAAGGAGTCGAAGAGATATTTATTTCGGCATTATTACTCAATATAGGTGAAATATCGCTTTATTCCTCCCTAACTCCGAGTGACAAGATAATGACCAGTCTAATCGAGACTTACCCATTTGAAGGCGGTGAAGAAAAAGATCTGCTCGGTTGTTATTTTAATGAATTGACTTTAGCGCTGTGTCATTCCTGGGGGATCGCGCCGATGATTGGGGAAATGCTGGCAGGAAACTATACCGAAACCAGCGTTTGTCGCTCAGCTTTACTCGCCAACAGTTTTGCCTTGTCATGTGAACAGAAAGGGATCGATATCGCGTTGCAAAGCCATGCAAAAACTCTGGCCCGTTTTTGCAGTAAATCGCCGGAAGTGGTGCATGAACGACTGTTAGAAGCTGCTGAGACAACTAAAAAAAGCCTTAAAAATTTTGGTCTTGAATTGCCTGGAAACGATAATAGCAAATCGGCAGAAACCAAAGAATCACCCTTTAAAATCGTTATTTCAAAATCCAATCAATTGGATACCATCATGGAGTTATCCAGTTTAGTACAAGAAAAATTTGATATTAATATGGCCTTACAATTACTGCTGGAAGGCCTGTCCAGAGGAGCCGGTTTCAATTGCTGCCTGATTGGGCTACTCAATCCTCAGCGTTCGAGACTTTTTGCAAAACATGTTATCGAGCGAAATAATAGCCAGGTCAAGCCCAGTTTTGATTTTAACTGTGCGACTCAAATCCCAGAAATACAACAAAGTGTGCTGATTAATCGCAATATTGTGTTATTGCGCAAGTTAAGAGAAAAAAGCAAAACCCGCCGCGAAATTATTAAGCAACTCCACAATTCAGATTCCATTTGGGGACCCTTGTTAGTTGAAAATAAAGTTATCGGTTGCTTGTATGCGGATAATGGCGAGTCAGGGCAAGCGTTGTCAGTGGAACAAGTTGCGGCGTTTAAGTTGTTTGTTTATCAAGCCAGGAGCCATTTACGCTCGCTTAAGGGCGGTTAGTTGCGGTGTTAATTTTGGTTAATATTATCCACTTAAAATAGTATCCACTTAAAATAGTATCCACCTAAAATAGTATCCACCTAAAATAGTATCCACCTAAAATAGTATCCACTTAAAATACTATCCACTCACTAAAAACACTTGCCAAAGCAATAGCCTATTGTTAAGGTTTAATTACGTAATCACTTACCTAATTGGGGTTGACACACATTGCGCAGTCTTTTTAGGAATAATTATGGTGACTGAGAACTTTCTAATATTGTAGAAAGACATTGATTAATCGCTCGAAATATGAGAAATAAATATTGAAAAACCTCAATGATTTGGGAGTGCTCGGGCTTGGCTCTCGTCTAAAACGCCTTAGTAACAGTCTTTATCGTCAAATTGATGATGTTTATGCCGAAGAGAAGATCCATTTTCAAGCTCGAAATTTCCCACTGTTACAACTACTGAACGAAAACGAATCTATGTCAGTGACCGAGTTAGCTGAAATGTTAGGCCAGACTCATCCGGCGATTAGTCAAATGAGTAAAAAGCTCGAACAAAAAGGTTGGCTTTATCACCATACAGATAAAGCCGATGAGCGGCGTCGCTTACTGAGCATTACTCCGACAGGATTCGAGCTATTCGATAAACTTGCGCCGATTTGGCATGATTTACAAACGGTTCTTGGACGTTTGATGCTGATCTCCGGCGGCAATCTGATGAGCAGTATCGAACTACTCGAAAGACAATTATCACAACAAAACCTAATCGAGAGAATGGCCGATTTACGCCGGGAGCGGATCACTAATTCTATCGAGATTGTCCATTTTGAAGACCAACATACAGAGCAATTTTATCAGCTCAATCGAGCCTGGCTTGAAAAATATTTTTATGTGGAGGATATTGACCACCAGATTTTGTCGCAACCGAAAAAGTACATTATCGAGCCTGGAGGTTATATTTTAATGGCCCGTGATAAGGGTAAAGTGATCGGCACTGTGGCATTGATCGCCGCCCAAAATCATCAGCTGGAACTTTCAAAAATGGCAGTGGACAGTGCCTATCAAGGGTTGGGCATTGGTGAAAAGTTGGTGAATGCGGCTATTCAGCAATATCAGGCGACCGACTTTAAAGGGCTATTTTTAGAGTCTAATCGCCAGCTGATCCCCGCTCTTAATTTGTATGATAATGTCGGATTTGTCGAAGCTGCCCCTCCCCAACAAAAATCAAATTATTCCCGCGCCGATATTTACATGATTTATCGAGAAAACCACAAAGCAAGTAAAATAGCTTAAGAGCTACTGCTTTTTTAAAACTGCTTGGTAACATCCACGAACAAAGTTAATGATTGGCCGGGTTGTAAGTATTTATTTCGGCTTAATGATGTGTTCCAGGTTTTTATCTTACTCAAACTCACATTGAATTTATCAGCTATTCTAGCAAAGGAATCACCGTTTCTGACTTTGTAATGGATCTTTCGGGTTTTTTGTTGATAATCCATCAGTGCTGCATGTTTAATCGGCTGTTTCGTCCACAATACCAGCTTTTGTCCCGCTTTGAGGGGATCGGTTGGTGCCATATTATTCCAGCTGGCTAAACTGCGTAGATTGACTTGATAGCGACGAGAAATAGTCCAGAAGGAGTCACCTTTGGCGACTCTAATCGAAGTCTTTTGACCTGCTCTTTTGGTATTTTGTTTGGCCAATAATCGTTGTCGATTGCTTTTTGAATATTTTTCTCGTTGTTTTGAAGCGACCGGAATAAGTAGAGATTTACCAGCCCTGATGTTATTGCCTCGGATATTATTGGTGGATTTTAACAGTGTCACAGAGGTTGAAAATTTATTGGCAATACTAATTAAACTATCACCCTGTTTTATCTTGTATCGTTTGTAAGCGATCCTTTCATTGTTAGGGATGGTTTTTAAGTTACGTTCAAAGATCGCGGCTTTTTCGATCGGAAGCAATAAATAGTGAGGGCCTTCAGGAGGCGTTGCCCAGTGATTGAAAGCGGGATTTAATTGGTAAAACTCTTTCATCGATTGTTCACTTAAGTCTGCCGCAAGGCCTAAATCGATTTGCACCTGGGTTGCCACTCTTGTGAAGTAAGGTTGATTGCTTACTTCGGACCAAGCGATATTCGTCTCTCGTTGGGTTCGCAATATATCGGCTAATGCTAACAGTTTAGGGACATAGGCTTTGGTTTCTTTGGGCAGTTTTAAGGACCAGAAGTCAATCGGCTTTCCTTTCTTTTTATTTCTACGAATGGCTTTACTGACATTTCCCTGGCCCGAATTGTACGCGGCAAGCGCCAGCAACCAGTCCCCTTTAAAGCGCTTATTTAAATAAGACAAATAATCTAAAGCAGCATGAGTGGACAGAAAAACATCGCGGCGTCCGTCATACCACCAATTTTGAGCTAAGCCATAGCCTTTGCCTGTGCCTGGAATAAATTGCCACATACCAGAAGCGCGGCCATGGGAATAAGCAAATGGGTCATATGCACTTTCAACGATGGGTAATAATGCAAGTTCGAGTGGCAGATTTCTTTTTTCCAGTTCGTTAACAATAAAATACAAGTAAGGTTCTGCACGTTTAGTGACGCGCTTCAAATAAGACGGGTGATTAACATACCAGGATTTCTGTGCTCTAACCCTGCGATTATCCGGGACGTTAAGGGAAAGCTGGTAACTCACTCTTTGCCAGGCGTCCCAATAGGATTCTGGATCGGCAGGGGCGGGTTGTGCGTGGCAAACCTGAAGTGGCGGTGTTGCTTCAACTACCCTGGTCAATGGCGCATCCTGGCTGTTAATGTCCAGGGCTGGGGTTTGATTGGTTTGGAGTGTTTTACATGCGCTTAAAGCTAACACGAAAATGATTACTGCAATATTTCTGGTCAAATTATTTTCCTGTTGATTATTCTTGTATCTAATTGATTTCATTGGGTTTATTAGTTTTTAGTTGATAACCATTGGTGTTTCTAGATACTAATGGCCGTAAATGATATTTTTTATGGGCGAATATGTCAAATATCTGGTTAAAAAAGTCTTTTCCAGGATTATGGTGATCCCATTGATGTTGCGCTATGATTAGGCCATAGCAGCTTAAAATAACAGGGTGGTTTAGTGGCTCACAGTGACAATAACAAACACCCTGGCAATGACTTAGAGAGTATCATGAAGGCTATTAAGAGACTAATTTCAGCTTGGCAGCAACAATTAGCCAAATTTGAATCGGTTGGGTTGTCCGATAAACGGATTGAATTGGTTCAACAGAAATTAAAACCCGTATTATCCGGAATTTTTGGCTATCACTCATTATTGTACTCAAAAAAAGCGAACTCTTTAGTCTGTGGAAATATTATCGTTCGACATTCAACGGTAATATCCGGGCGGATTGATGGGGGGGATCTTGTCTGCCAATATGAAGAATTGCCGATTGCGTCCGATTGTATCGATTTGGTGGTTCTGCCAGAGATATTGCAACAAAGCCAAACGCCTCATCAAATCTTAAGAGAAGTGGAGCGAGTCTTGATCCCGGAAGGTCATATCATCTTATTGATCGCCAACCCTGTCAGTGGACTTGCTATTAAAAATCGTTTTATTCGCTTTTTAACCCGGCAAAAAAACAGACCAAAAGTTATTGGACGATTAAGGGTCAATGACTGGTTTAGACTACTGGGTTTTGAGGTCACATCAGAAATCCCGGTTTGTATGGCGGATCAGAAAATACAGAAAGAGAGCCGTTATTCCTGGTTAAAAAAAATATCACAGTTTAGCTGCGAATATTTTGCTGGTTATTATATAATTGTGGCCAAAAAGAAAGTCTCAACCATGACGCCGATAAGACCAAGCTGGCGAAGTAATAAAAAACTAGTGGGTTCGAGGATCGCTGAGCCATCGGTGAAGGCTCATGTTGAAAACTGTGTTAAGCAGATAATGCGGTAGAAAAAGGCTACTAGAGCTTAAACCGCAAAACATTTAAGGAATAATATTGAGTAAAATAGAAATTTTCACCGACGGTGCCTGTCGAGGTAATCCGGGGCCAGGTGGTTGGGGCGCATTGCTTCGAGCCGGTAAACATCAAAAAGAGCTTTATGGCGGTGAAAAAGAAACCACCAATAACCGTATGGAGTTGATGGCGGCTATTAAGGCGCTGGAGGCGATAAAACAACCGAGTATGATTGCACTAACAACTGACTCTCAATATGTCAGAAAAGGTATTACCGAGTGGATTAAAGGATGGAAGGTAAAGGGCTGGAAAAATTCTCAGAGAAAACCGGTGAAAAATGCCGACTTGTGGAAGCTATTAGATGTACAAAATCAACGTCACCAGGTTGATTGGCATTGGGTAAAAGGACACAGTGGACATCCAGAAAATGAGAAGGCCGATGATTTAGCCAATCGTGGAATTGATGAAATGGGCAAAAGATAGATTCAAGTTACGAGCTACGAGATAAACAATGCGCCAAATTATTTTAGATACAGAAACCACTGGTTTAGAGCCCACTCAAGGACATAAGATCATTGAGATTGGTTGCGTGGAAATGATCGATCGAAAGCTAACCGGGAATCACTATCATGTTTATATTAATCCACATAGAGAAATTGATGATGGTGCGATAGAGGTCCATGGTATCACCAATGAATTTTTGCAAGATAAACCTTTGTTTAAAGATATTGTGGATGACTTTCTAGAATATGTAAAAGATTCTGAATTAGTGATTCACAATGCCCCATTTGATATTGGCTTTCTCAATAGTGAACTTAAACAATTAGCCAAACCACCGGGGGTGATGAGTGACTTTTGTAGTGTTTTAGATACCCTGGTTTTAGCCCGTCAAATGCATCCCGGGCAAAAGAACAGTCTGGATGCGTTATGTAAACGTTATTTTATCGATAACAGCCATCGAGATTTACACGGAGCACTACTTGATTCTGAGATTCTGGCTGAAGTATATTTAGGTATGACTGGTGGTCAAACTGATTTAACTTTGACCCACAGACAGGATTATCTCACTGCTAACCGAGACGAAGGTGGGATTAGGCGATTGCCTGAAAAAAGAGCCCCCTTTAAAGTTTTAAAATCTTCTCAACAGGAACTCGATGCACACCAGCTCTATTTGGATGAACTGTCAAAGTCTAATGGTGGTAAGTTAATATGGCATTAAACAGAGTGACTTTCAGGCTTACAAGTAAGGACGATTGATAACGTGCAAAATAACGCCTTTTGCAAATACCACCCCAAAAATCCAGCCAATTGGAGTTGCACAAATTGCAAAGTTAATTTTTGTATTAATTGTGTGCCAGAAAACAGTAAAGATGTATTTCCCCGCTGTACTCTTTGCAGGCGATCCTTATCGAGTTTGAGTATTGCCGAGCAAATCCCACCTTTTTGGAACAAATTGTCCTTTTTCTTTTCTATTCCATTTAATCGAACAGCACTAATGATCATTTTTATTTATGCATTGGTGACGTCATTATTGCCTGATGGGAAAATAGGAATGTTCCTATTGATTTTTATGTTATTTCCTTTGATAGCATTTTTATTTGAATTAATGGAAAAAATTGCGAATGGAGAGAAACTAAACTCTGATCTGAAACAATTTTTTGTGTCAGAAAATAAAAATATGTTCATTAAAATGTTATTCACTTACGCTTTTATAACAATGTTGATAAGTAAAACGATTACCATTTTTGGTGCTGGCATTGGCTACCCACTCGCCGCATTTTTTATTTTAGGTGTGCCAGCTTCCTGTATTATTTTAATGATGGAGAAAAATCTATTCTCAATGATTAACCCGATCAAAGTCGGCTATATTATCAATCTATTTGGTGCGGCCTATTTTTTACTCTATTTTATAGCTATTCTCAGTGTGATGATTAGCTTCCAGTTTAGCGTAGCAGTTAATTCCAGCAATTTTTTAGCCGAATTTTTGACCAATGCTTTTTCTATTTATTTAGTGATGGTGCTTTTTTCGATGATGGGTTATTTAGTTTTTCAACACCATTATGAGTTGAATTATTCTGTCAGAAGTAGCAATTTACAATCCTTGAGACAGCATCAATTAAATGATATGACAGAAATTGAAATATTTTTACAAGAAGGTCGATTTGAAGATGCTCAAAATTTGTTGTTAAAAAAAATTAATGATAACCCTATGGATTACAAGGCCAACGAAAAACTAATCCTGCTTTATGGCGTGCAAGGTAATGACAAGCATATGCAAAAAATTGCTGAGTCATATTTTATTGAATTGATTAAAAATAAAAAGTACAGCTATGCCGCTGAATTTTATTTTAAGTTAGCCAATAAATCGATGGAGTACTTTCCGGGAACCACTCTTTTAGCAGTGACATTGGCGGAGCAAATGAAGAACAATCGACAATACAAAGTGGCGCTGTTCTTACTTGACCACTATTCCTGCGAACCTGGCGGCGATCAATTCTGGGACAAAGTTGGTTTACTTAAAGCTCATCTGTTAGCGGAATACTGTAACGATAATACGGCAGCGATCAGCTTATTAAATAATATCATTAAGCGAAGTGTCGATCAGGAAATATTAACCGAAGCGGAAAAATATCGCGCGATTATTATTTAGCTATGTATGATTTGACTGAGGTTTTTAGGCTGGTTGGGAGCTTCTGAGCCTTGCTCGAACTTGCTGCAATAGTTTTTCTGCTGGGATTGTGGTTGCCGCTTCTGCGTAATAAATGATCAGATACTCAAGCTCTTTTATCGCTTGCAATAATTTCTTTTTATCCACCAATTGTTCACTATAATAATACAAGGCTTGTGGCGTTTGTTTATGCTCGGCGAGTAGGTGGGTAATATGTTCTTTTAATTTTTCAGACTCACTTGAATAGCCAGTTTGACCCAAATGGAAAAACAGATTAAAAACCTGTTGATCAGAAAAATCGTTTGGATTGAGAGGCCGTTCAAACTTATTTTTAAAATCAACCCAGGTGGCAATAATCAGCTGATGAAATTGTTGAGATTTGGATTCTAAAGAAAATATATGTTGGCATATTTTGTTAAAGCCATCAGAGGGTTTTTTCTTTAGCTCAAGTGGATAAATGCGGTCGATGATCGCAAAATCGAAGGGGTTTTGTTGTAAAAGTTGATAAAACAGCTCTAAGGCTTTGTCTATTTCCAGCGCTCTAAGCTGGGACAAAGCCTTATCCAAAGTATTTTGATAGTCTAAATTTGCCAAGTCTTTTACATATCAATCAAATGTTAACTGCCGATAGTGCCACTAACAATTGGCTCAAACGCAGTCAAACTATCTTGTAATACGGAATTACCCAGACCGTGATTCGGGAATATATTGGCAAATTGATCTTGCTCACCATGCAGCGCCATATAGTTAAGCAATACCGTTTCAACTAATAAATTTGGATTATTAGCGGCGGGCGATGAAGCCGTTTCAACCGAAGCGTCAGAGCGCATATATCCGATCTGCTGGTGTATTGCTTGCTCATCAGGGGTGCCGCCGATCAAAGTAGCTCTGCCATCAGGGTTATAAACCATAAAAAACGAACTTGCGGTCGATGAATTGTCGCCGGTCCAGACGCCTTTACCACGGCCATCAGTCGAGTCATCAACAGAACCATTGCTCGCCACCGAACCATCACTAAAGACGTACATCATAAGTGGAACGCCGACTTTTTTTGCATATTCTAAACAAGCCCCCATACACCTACCGGCTCTTAAATCTCTCTGCTCGCCAGTTGAGCGATCGCCTGTATGATAATCATAACCACCCATGGTGATAGTACCAGCACCAGCAAAACCGTTAATCACTAAT
>JAUUYO010000135.1 GCA_030590405.1 Kangiellaceae bacterium | reverse complement strand
ATTAAAGACGACGATGTCCTGACTGACCTGACTTTAATTATCTAACAATCAGTAATATCTTAAAAAGAGGTGCTTCAAAGCGCCTTTTTTTGTACCTGGTATTTTTATTTTTGCCTCGCGAAATTTGAATATTGAAACTACACTCATAATAGGTAAGGTCAAGAGTTCATATTATTCACTAGGAGGAGCCATAATAATGAAAAATATACGCTACCCATTGGTTTTTGTAGCATTGGTGCTGTTTTTAACGTCTTGTGGAGACAAACCAGCAGAGCAAAAATCAGAACCCACTCAAAAAGTCATACAAACTAAACCAGTAGACCCCGCAAAACTCACTTGTGCCCTTACAGTGGGCTGGGATCCATGGGAACCCTATCAATATTTAACCCCAGATAATCAGGTCAGAGGTTTGGAAATCGATTTGATTTCGAGTATTGCGAAAGAAGCCAGTTGTACTATCACCTTTATTCAAAATGATTGGATGCGTTTATTAAAAGGGATCAGAAACGGCTCAATTGATATGCTAGGTGGTGCAAGTAAAACGGCATCGAGAGAAGAGTTTGCTTATTTTTCAACACCCTACCGGCATGAATCCTTTGTGCTTTATATAAGGGCTGAACAAAAAAATGAATTTGCTGGAAAGACCCTTAAGCAGCTGTTAGAAAATAAATTTAAATTGGGAGTAACCGAAGATTATATATACGGCGATGAGGTTTCCGGCTTTCAAGACAACCCCATAATAGCTTCACAAATTATTGGGGTTCCAATCACCGAGATGAATTACTTCAACTTAATTCAGCATCAAGTTGATGGTTTTCTGGAAGATCCGTTTGTTGCCGCTTACACAATTAAAAGGAAAGGTTTAGCTGAGCAAATTATAGCTACAACCGTTGGATATGACAGTGGTAATGTCTCATTTATGTTCAGCAAAAAAAGCGTTAGCACTGAAATTGTAGATGCTTTCAATCAGGGGCTGAAGACAATAAAAGCATCCGGCGAATACGATAAAATTCTAAAAAAATACAGCCATTAATTTTGTTAATAACTTAACCCCATAATCACGTGGGGTTAAGTTTAACTCCGATTAGTGGATTTCTATTTGCTGTAACTTCTCTTTTGGCGCAGCTTTTGGAATAGTTAAGTACAACATACCATTCTTACTTTCTGCTCGAATATTGGAATCATCGATATTATCCGGCAACGAAAAACTTCGACTAAAGCTACCATAAGATCTTTCGATCCGATGATCTTTTTCATCTTTTATTTCAGATTTTCTCTCGCCACTTAAAGTGAGGATGTTTTTATCAATATTCACTTTAACATCTTCTTTATTGACTTCAGGTAATTCAGCTTTAATCATAAAGCTTTCTTTGTCTTCGGTAATATCAACAGCTGGTATCCAATCGGCAGATAGCATACCTTCTTGTACAGGATGTTTTGCAATAGATTGATTAAGGCCAGAAAAAAAATCGTCAAAATTTCTCAGTGAATGCCAAGGTGTCATGTTCATTATAGATTCTCCTCAAAAATGAACCCCCGTTTCGAAATGAAACGAAGTATCAAAAAATAAGTTAAAAAGAAACTATAAAACCGGTTTTAAATGTTTTCTCTTGTGAGTTTTATATGAGGATAAATTTTTTTATTTCAAGTGTTCTTATGGAATGTCTGCATACAGCACCTAAAAGTACCAGAGGAAATAAGTATTGTCCTTCAAGACCGATTGCTCTGTCATATTTTCCTGTCTTTAGTCGTTAACAAGTTCCGCCAACTCTAGTTTTAGTTGTTTATTATTAGATAGGATATAAATATTTTGTTTTAAGATTATAAAGGGACAAATTTCACTTAAGGATCGATCTGAATATAGTATTGAAATTTTATTTGAAAGGAGTGCTTATATTCACTAAAAAAACGGGACGCAAAGCCCCATTTTTTTATATCGGTGAACTATTCTTCCAAATTATGGATTAGAACAAATCGGAACAAGTCTTCGCTTCTTCCTGAAGTTCTTTTTCAGACTCTTTCATTTTACCGGTGATAAAGTCGCTGTTATCCAGGCCTGTAACAATACTCCAGTCGCCATCTTTACAAGTGACTGGGTAAGAATAAATCAAGCCTTTTTCGATACCGTAAGAACCATCAGAACAAACCGCCATTGACGCCCAATCACTTTCTTCTGTTCCAAGTACCCAAGTTCTCATATGATCGATAACGCCATTTGCAGCCGACGCTGCAGATGATGAGCCACGAGCGGCAATCACTTCTGCGCCACGCTTGGCAACCTTTGGGATAAACTCATCATTAGCCCAAGTCGCATCAACCATGCCAGAAGCCGCTTCGCCGCCGATGGTGGTGTGCGCAATATCAGGCACTTGAGTGGTAGAGTGATTACCCCAGATGGTCATTTTTTTAACGGCATTCATTGGCTTATCTGCTTTTTCTGCCAATTGATAAATCGCACGGTTGTGATCCAGACGCATCAATGCAGAGATATTGCGTGGGTTCAAATTAGGTGCGTTTTTCATCAGAATGTAGGCATTGGTATTAGCTGGGTTGCCAACCACAACAATTTTCATTTCAGGATTAGCGACTTCATTAATTACTTTGCCCAAAGTGCTAAAAATCTTGCCGTTGTCTTTTAAAAGGTCAGCACGCTCCATACCGGGACCACGCGGCTTAGCGCCGACCATCAGGCCATAATCAGAACCAGTAAAAGCCACTTTTGCATCATCGGTACAGATCACATCTTCTAAAAGCGGGAATGCGCAATCGTTTAATTCCATCTTGACGGCTTCTAAAACTTTAAGCGCTGGCGTAATTTCCAATAATTGCAGGATAACTGGTTGGTCGCTGCCTAGCATTTCGCCGGAGGCGATACGGAAAAGTAATGAGTAGCATATTTGGCCAGCAGCGCCGGTCACTGTGACGCGAACAGGTTGTTTCATTTTGATTGTCCTCTCAAATGGATAGTCATAAAGGTAGATTAGTAAACTGGCTGCGATTTTACCATAAAGCAAGCCAATTTCGTTAAAATAGCCACTAAAGTTCCAGGCTTTTTTGATTCTAAGCACGCTGGAAGCGTAAAGCTCGTTTACTTTCGGACTGCTTTCGCTCAATTCCAACACAGTAAAAAATCAATTATCATCCCCTATTGATGTCGATAACAGTTTGAATTAAATATGAAAAGAATTTTCTGGTTATGAAAAACCCACAAATGGTTAGCCTTAATCGCAGGTATTCAGGTGCTGATCTGGTCGATTAGTGGCTTATATATGACTGCTGTCGACTTAGATATCATCCATGGGGATCATTTAGTCAAAGAACTCAAGCCTAATATCATTGAGTCAGACAAGATATCCCCTATTTCAGAGCAAATTATTGAACAACTAGCCCCGATCCAGTCCATTAAACTTAAGGTCTATTTTGAACAATCTGTTTACGAAATTCGCTCCGCCAAACAGCTCACCATCGTCGACGCCATTACCGGTGAAATTAAAGCTGATCTGGCTGCCAAGGTCATAGAGCAACAGGCCAATGAGATCTATGCTGGTGAAGCAAGCATCGCTTCGGTTGAGCGTTTGCCTGCCTATCCCGGAGAAGTCGGTGGAAGAAAACAACCTGTATGGCAAGTTCAGTACGATGATGGGTTACGCTCGACACTTTATTTTCATGTTCAAAGTGGACGGTTGATTTCTAAACGCACGGACCTATGGCGGGCTTTTGATTTTTTATGGCTGTTACATATCATGGAATACCAGGGCGTTGGCGGTATGACGGGCATCATTTTTCGAGTGTTTAGTATTACCAGCATGCTAATGGCTTTGTTTGGCTCCTGGTTACTCTTTTATCGGTTAAAAGGAGAGCATCAATAATGTCATTCATTAATAGCTTTAAAAGGTTGCATAAATGGCTGGCATTATTGGTTGGTATTCAACTGATCTTGTGGATTGTCAGTGGTATTGTTTTTAGTTTTATCAATCACGACAGTGTTGACGGCGGTTTCATTTATAAAAAAAATAAAACCAATCAGATTATTCAGGCTGAAAATTTTGCTAAATTACTGAAAAACTATCCGACAGCGACAGAGCTTTCTCAAATAACGCTGCTAGGTAAGTCGGTATTTAAGTTGGTGGTTGAGAACAAAACTTTATTGCTCGATACTCAGACAAGAGAGTCCATAGTAATTGATGAAGATTTAATTAAACAGATTTCTCAGGAAAATTATCGCGGTGGTGGCGAGTTACAGCAGGTCAACTTGATCAATGAATCATCCGATGAAAATCGAGGGTTCTCTCTGCCATCCTGGCAGTTAGTTTATGATGATGAATTTGACTCTCACCTCTATTTTTCTGCAAAAACGGGTGAATATCAAGGGATCAGAACCAGCAGTTGGCGAACCTTTGACTTTTTCATGATGTTACATTTTATGGACTATGAATTTTTAGGGATAGGCCAAAGGGGTGATTTTAATCATGCGTTGATCATTATAGCGGCAATTATTTTACTGTTGTTTTCGATGTCCGGTATGCTGTTGATTTATTCAAGTTTTTCCAGAAAAGATTTTATCAATATCATTAATCGATTTGTTCAACATAAAAAATTTACGGTAACTCTAATTGACAAAAATAATGCCAAGAAAAACCTTAAAGTAGATAAAGATAAAAGGTTAATGGATGCACTATCAGAACAAAATATCGAACTGGATTCAGTTTGTGGCGGCGGCGGAATTTGTGGTGGCTGTCGGATAAAATTAGTTAACGCCGATGAAAGTGTGCAGCTTGCACACCTTGTTGAACATGACACTCTGGATGATGATGAGTTAAAACAAGGTTATCGTCTGGCCTGCCAGCTGTCCGTGGATGCTAATATGAGCATCGAACTTCCCGATAATATTGAGCCATGAAAGATCAACAGGCCCTGGCATTTACAATTATTTTTTTGTTTTTTGAGAAAAATTGAAACTTTTCTGCGTTAGGTGTATCTTATACAACGTATTTCAACGCAAACTCAAAAAGAGCATCAATGTGTTAAAAGGCAGAAATAATATATTAATAACGATAATCTTGCTGATCTTTGTTGGTCAGGCAAGCGCATCGTCTATTATTTCTTGCTCGATGTCTGGCCAGATAACATCTGACCTGCCAATATCTCACTCTGATATGCAAATGATGGTTGGCATGAAACACATGGTCGCTCATTCAATGATTAATATGAATGAGGCCAATGCTCAATCAATAACAATGATGCAAGACTGTTGCTCAGATGACAGTAATTGCTCTATGAGCGGTTGTGCCATTGTGGCGGTGGCAAGTGAGATGCCCATGCAAGCTGTTGGACTTGTTCAACAAAATATCACTACCGACTATTCTATGGTGCCTCACCAATATTTATCTTCTCTCTATCGTCCTCCTATTTTAAGTTAACACGGGATAGATCCGTTTGAATTTCTGAACGTAAGTTACGGGAATGTTTTTCTCGTATGTATCTTAATCAATTTAATACTTTTCTATAGTTTTCCAGAGAATTTGGCTTTGTTCGCGCCGAGACGGACGCTCCTACCTTGTGATGAATTTTTGGTAGGAACGTGTCTCTATGTCGCGAATTAGTTGCTTGGTTAGCTTTTAGAAATCAGGTTTACAACATGAATATTTATTGTTCCACGACTCGAAAATTGACCGCCATTTGTTTTTTCTGCGGTCTATTTTTGTTGGCATACCCAACCCATGCAAACACCGATCAGTCGGTATTAACCCTTGATGCAGCAACCAAATCCGCCATCCAGAATGATCCTTGGCTGCAAGGTAATCGGCATCGGCAAAATTCCATTGAATCCATGAGCATTGCCGCTGGAACACTGCCAGATCCTAAAGTCTCGATTAATCTTGTCAATATCGCTGCGGATAGTTTTGATTTTGGTCAGGAGGCCATGACTCAATTTAAAGTCGGCGTATCTCAAATGCTGCCTCGTGGGGATAGTTTGGCAATTAAACAACAACAACTTAATTTACTCGCCAGTGAGTATCCATTTCAACGAGAAGATCGTAAAGCGAAACTGAAAGTGATGGTTAGTCAACTTTGGCTCGATGTGTATAAAGCGCAACAAAGCATTGCCCTGATTGAAAAAGATCGCGGACTTTTCGAGCAATTAGCAGATGTTGCTCAGGCCAGTTATGCCTCAACTATTGGTAAAACCCGCCAGCAGGATATCGTCAGGGCGCAACTTGAATTAACCCGTCTAGATGACCGTCTCACCATGCTTAATCAACAAAAAGAAATGGGATTGCAAAAATTATCGGAATGGTTGAGTCATTCTTTTTTAGAGAGCGATGATTTCTTAGAGAGAGATGGGGAGCAATCACTAAAAGACTCTAATTTAGAATCAGAAATTTTTTTACTGCAAGCGTCTTCATTGAAAGTTACAAAAAGAATACCCGATATCAAAATGTTATTTCCAGAACAGGTTTTATCAAAAGCAAAAATCAGTAACCAAAAATTATTTAAATATTTGGCAGGGCATCCATCGGTGGTCGCTCTCAAACAACGGATCAAGGCCAGTAAAAGCGGCATCGCCCTGGTTAAGCAAAAATATAAACCTGAATGGAGACTAAATGCCAGTTACGGTTATCGAGATGACAATTCGTTAGGCCAACAGCGCTCCGATCTTTTTTCGATCGGGGTCTCGTTTGATATTCCGCTGTTTACCGGCAACCGGCAAGACAAGCAAGTTCAATCAGCGGTTTCAAAATCGGCAGTGATTAAAACTCAAAAATGGTCATTGATCAGAAAAATGATTGCATCGGTTCAATCAACGCGAACCCAATTGTTGCGGCTGAGCGAGCGGCAATCACTTTATCGAACTAAGTTAATTCCACAAATGCACGATCAGGCAGAAGCATCACTGACCGCCTACACCAATGACGATGGTGATTTTGCCGAAGTGATCCGCTCAAAAATAGCGGAGCTTAATGCGAGTATTGATGCCTTAAGCATTGATGTGGAAAGGCAGAAAAATATTGCGCAATTGAATTATTTTTTTATCGGGAATGTTGAGTATAAGTAGGTTGGGTTATAACCCAACACGATGGTCGGATATAAATCATAAATATTTGTTGGGTTACAACCCATCATATACAAATGAATTAACAATCGGCTCAAGAATAGAGCTATAGGTGGAAAGATGAACAATCAGACAAATTTAGAAAAAAACAATTCAAAAAAATCCAGCTCAAGAAAATCGATGCTAACAGGGGCTGTTATCGGTGCATTAGTCACTATTGGACTCTATTCAATATTAGCCGAATTTTCGGCGGGTCCTGAATCCATGGTATCCACTCCTGAGGAGAAAAAACCACTTTACTGGGTCGCTCCAATGGATGCCAATTACCGAAGAGATAAACCCGGTCAGTCGCCGATGGGAATGGACCTGGTTCCAGTTTACGCCGATGGTGGATCGGGTGCGGACTCTGGACCGGGAACGATTAAAATATCGCCGGAAGTCGTCAATAACCTGGGGGTTAGAACGGCAATGGCGGAGTATAAATCATTGCATTCGCAAATAAAAACGGTTGGTTATGTTAAGTACGACGAGGATCAATTGGTCCACATTCATCCACGGGTGGAAGGTTGGATCGAAAAACTTTATGTTAAAGCGGCGGGTGACCCAATCGGTAAAAATGAACCTCTGTATGAAATTTATTCGCCCGCATTAGTTAATGCACAAGAAGAATATCTACTGGCACTCGATCGAAAAAATCAACGCTTGATCAGTGCTGCGGAAGATCGATTAAGCGCATTGCAACTGCCGAAAAGTGCGATTAGAAATTTAAAGAAAGCTCGTCGAGTTAAACAATCTATTACTTTCTATTCGCCACAAACTGGGGTAGTTGACAATCTAAATATTAGAGAAGGATTTTTCGTTAAACCGGGTACGACTCTAATGTCGATTGGCAAGCTTGATCAAGTGTGGGTTGAAGCTGAAATTTTCGAACGCCAATCATCGCAAGTGATTAAAGGGTTATTGGTGACTATGTCGTTGGCCTACTTGCCGGGTATCGATTGGCAAGGAGAAGTTGATTATGTTTATCCCACGCTTGATCCAAAAACACGAACTATTAAAGTTCGTCTGCGTTTTAGTAACAAAGATAACCAATTGAAACCCAATATGTTCGCTCAAGTCATCATTCACTCCAATATGAAAGAAAAAATATTAATGATCCCTAAAGAGGCTTTGATCCGTAGCGGCAATTCAGACCGTGTTGTTTTGGCGCTTGGTGAGGGGCGTTTTAAGTCGATTGAAGTGAAGGTCGGTCGATTTGATGATACTTCGGTTGAAATTCTGGCGGGTCTTGATAAGGGTGAAATGGTAGTTTCATCGGCACAGTTTTTACTTGATTCAGAATCCAGTAAATCCTCTGATTTTAAACGAATGAATCATCCACTAGACGTACAAGTCTTTTCAGGTGGCGAGTTCAGTTCCGCAGAAGCTGAAGGAGTCGTCAATAACATCATGCTCGACCATCGTATGCTCAATATTAGTCGTGGTCCTGTCGAAAAATGGGGACGTCCCGCAGCCACTTTAGATTTTTTAGTTAGTGAGCAGGTTGATATGACAGGGTTAGAAAATGGTATGCTGATCCAGTTTACTTTTCATATGAGTGATGATAATTTTGTGATCACTGACCTGTATCCGCAAGCACCAGCCAATTTCAATAATCCTGCCAATAACGATGCACAACAGGAGCGATTGAAATGATTAAATCCATTATTCATTGGTCTGTTGACAATCGTTTTTTTGTGGTGCTGGCGACCATTATGCTAGTTGGCGTTGGTTTGTATTCGCTCAAAAATACCCCGGTAGATGCACTACCTGATCTATCCGATGTGCAAGTGATTATCAAAACTTCTTATCCGGGTCAGGCACCGCAGGTGGTTCAAGATCAAGTAACTTACCCATTAACCACCGCCATGCTTTCGGTGCCCGGTGCCGTGACGGTTCGAGGTTATTCATTTTTTGGTGATTCTTACGTTTACATTATTTTTGACGAAAAAACTGATCTCTACTGGGCAAGAACTCGGGTGCTGGAATATTTAAGTCAGGTGGCTCCTTCACTTCCAGCAAATGCCAGACCGCAACTCGGTCCGGATGCCACCGGTGTTGGTTGGGTTTATTTGTATGCACTGGTGGATAGAACCGGACAAAACGATATTAGTCAGCTACGCAGCTTACAAGACTGGTTCTTAAAGTATGAATTACAAACCGTGCCTGGCGTTTCTGAAGTGAGCGCGCTTGGTGGTATGGTCAAACAATATCAAATTCGAGTCGATCCGGATAAACTCAGAGCTTTTGGTATTCCGTTGTCGCATATTCAAATGGCGATCAAACGAGGTAATCAGGAGATCGGTGCATCGGTGGTCGAGATGGCTGAAGCGGAATATATGGTGAGGGCGACCGGTTATTTAAAAAATGAAACGGATCTGGGTAATATTCCGTTGGGTGTTAATCAAAATGGT
>JAUUYO010000268.1 GCA_030590405.1 Kangiellaceae bacterium | reverse complement strand
AAATTAAAAGCGGATCGGCCAGGTCATTTACCCGCAGTCTCGAACAATCAGTCAGCTAGCGTTATTTCGAGCGGCATACCTGAAGGTTTTGATGATCTACTAGCCCCGCAAATTGCACTGGTCGATATTTACTTTAATGGACAGCCCTTACAGTCGAGCATGTTGACTTACACTCCGGACTGGCTCCAGTTTGAACAGCCGGAAGAGATTGTGGCGTTGCTTAGCGAATTGAACGATCCGTCAAAAATTTTAGAAAAATTACAAAGTAAATTAGCGCCTAATTCAGCACTGATCTGTTACTACAAATCGCAAAGAGATTGCGGTAACCTGTCACCGGAAATTGCGGGTGTTATTTTTGACGAAAGCCTGTTTCGGTTGGACCTTTTTATTAACCCGAGCTATATCAACCAGACTCGATTACAAATTGATCAGTATTTACCGCCCTCAAGCAGTCAACTTTCATTTATCAATTCCATTTCTTTGGCGGCCACTGGTGGTGAAGAAATCGAGGATGCACATACATTACAGCTGAGCAGTGTGCTTGGTTATCAAAACTACCGTTTACAGATGAATATAGATAACGACAGCGAAAACCAGACGCGTCTGGATCAGCTTTCTTTTGTGTACGACTATCGGGATATTGCCTATGAGGTTGGCTCATTTAAAAGTTTTACTCAGGCAAACGGTTTTTATACCCAAAGAGATTTTATCGGCGCAAGAATTCAAACTTCTCTTTTAAGTCGTACCGATCTGGAGCAAGTGAGCGGCAGCGCTATTTTTGTCTTTTTGAGCGAACGATCCAGAGTGGATGTTTTTAAAGACGGTCAACTAATCGATAGTCGAAATTACGATGCCGGTAATCAAGAAATCGATACTCGGGATTTTCCTGATGGCGCCTATAATATCGAACTAAAAATCACCGGTGTGAGTGGGCGAGAATCAAACGAAACACATTTTTATTCCAAATCACTGCGTTTGCCCCCGTTAGGGGAAAGTCTTTATTTTGCTGAGTTGGGTGTGCCAGAATCCTCAACCGATGAGCGGCAATATCAAAATCCACATGCTGAATCACATTCGGTATTACGAGCTGGATTAATCTCTCGGCTATCAGAAAATCTCGGGTTGAACGCTTCTTTTGTTGCCAACTCAGATGACTTTAGCGGCGAATTCGGCAGCTTTGTTTTAGCTGACAAGATCCGTTTTCAAAATAATTATGCAGTCAGCAAGCGAGATGGACTGGGCAGCTTTTATCAATTAGATGTTAATTACCGGCCGTTCATTTTTACCACCAGTTACCGGAAAACAGAGAGGCAAGATCTGGTCAACTATGATCTGGAATATGAATTACTGCAAAATGATAGCCGTCAGATATTACTTAATGTTGCGATCCCTTTTGACGCTTCCACCATTAATGTTTTTGCGAGAGAAAGCCAGCGGATCGATCGGCAAAAAACCAGAGTTTTTGGCGCAAGCTGGCGAAAAAATGTTTATCGCGGCGTTGGTAATCTAATCGATTTTTCAGTTGATGCTACTCAAGATGATATCGAAACACGAGTGTTATTTGGTTTTAATATGCGATTTTTCTCTCAAAGGGTAGACGTTGCTCTTTCTGCCAGACAAAATCACAAAAGACTCCGATCCAGTATTGATAATAACTTTTTCAATAGCAGCGATGCCAATAAGGATATCAATAACCATGTGGATAGAAGATTAAGAGTGGCTTTTAAAAATCAATCTGAAAGTTTCGGCGCGTTATCCAACGTGTTTGAAGTTAATCAGGAGGAGCTGCAAACAACTGCCAGTTTTAAGTCAGAACTGAACAACGAGCATGGCTACAGTCGAGTCGAATTAGAGCAGGTTAGAGCTGGTGGAGATAAGCGGGTTGGTTATTCGATGACAGGCCGGTTTAATCTTGTTGCTAGCGAAGGAAAAGTGGCAATTGGTGGTAATCGCAGAAATAGCGCAGGCGTGATGATTAATTTAGAATCGATTGATTCTGATTCGCTCAGTTTTGTGGTAATCATCAATGGTGTCGAGCGAGCTAAAATTGACGCAGGAAAAAGCCGTTTTATTGCCTTACAGCCTTATGAAACCTATCAAATTGTATTATCGCCACGGGGTGAAACTTTGGTTAATTATGATAATAAACCCAGAGAGTTCACCCTTTACCCAGGCAATATTGAAAATCTGGCCTGGCAGATTAATTCAGTTAAAGTCGTTATCATGCAAGTCCTGAATGCCCAAGACCAACCTGTCGCAAATGCTCGATTAAAAGATTTTAAAGGATACGCCAGAACCGATGACCTAGGCTGGATCCAGTTGAGAGTGGAAAAAACGGGTGAGCTTAATTTTATTGATCAAAATGAACAGGCATGCCGAGTGAATATTTCAAATGCAGAGTTAACCGAAACGGTAAACTACCTTTCGGAAAAACAATGTCAGTAAATATGCCATCAGCAGTTGGTTTTTTTAATTCGTTTAAGACAGTTTCGATAGGTTAGCTAGGGGCGCTAAAACACAAAAGTGTTCACCTAGATGTTCATCATCTGCGTCATTTAATGTTCACGATGAGCGCGAATACCCAACAGTTAAGCCATCTTTCGAGGTAGAAAAATAGAAAGCGGGTCGATGTGATGTAAACTATCTAAAAATTGCTGATAATTTTGGATTGAAGAGGTAGGTAATTTGTCTCATTCGCTAAATCGAATTAGAAAAGAGATAAGTTCTGGAAGACAGCAGAGCGTTATTAAAGGAGGTGTCGAGGGTAATGTAGATGCTGTAAAATATACATGACCCCTTTGTTTTGACGACCCGTATTCCGTATTCGTGTTACGCTTCAGTGGCGCTTTCATTTTGTTGTGATAAGTATCGCTGATAGTCTTCACCCTCTAGCTCTTCAAATCTCAAGTGTTCTTTTAGTACTTGTTGGCGAATATCTTCCTTTTTCTTGCTTTCAGTAGTCATAATTTCTTCAACTTGCTTGGTAAAAACAGCTCTGGGAATATCGGATGTTTCAAAATTATAACTTGCTGCAACTTCATCAATAACTTCAAACTTGTCACGAGGCTCAAAGCGTTCAAATATATAAGGAGGCATAAACGTTGGAAAGGACTCGTAGGGATAAGCTTCTTGAACCTCGGTTTTTAAAGCTTGAATATCTTGAGGCAATTTAATCGTTATGCTGCTCATGATCACTTCCATTAGCTTGGCATAGGCTCGCATTAACCCTGAGTCTTTGGCGCAAGGCGATTGGGTGAACCTTACGGTTAATAAATGCTCATCAGTAATCGATGTTTGCCAGACTGTTTGAAAAGAGTTGTACTCATGCTTGTCTTCATCTTCATCCGGATAACAAAGATAGTTTGCCCAATCAATGCCATTTATTGTTTGATGGTTGTAATTAAAGCGACTGTAGCCTGAAGTGGCAAATAAACGGGATAATAGGATATAGCGTTCTATTGCGCATTCTAGTCGCCTTGGGCGAAAAAGGCTTCTAAACTCAGGTATACGGGATACTGAAATATTCATGGACATATCCCCTAATTTATTCCAGTCAAAAATTGGTAATCCTTTGTAAACCCATTTTCTACCTAAGAGACCCAACTCTATTGGGTCTTCAGGTTCTTCCGTTTCACCAAAAGAAGTGCGATCATAAATGTTGATGGGGCTAGCTTCTTCTCCGCCTCTGTGTCTTGGATGATTACTTAGAGGGGAGCTGATGTTGATTTTGATGCCTGACAACACAAACTGATGTTTTTTTAATTGAGTTAAGTTAGGGCCTTTCGGATCCCTCCGTGTACCAATGAGAGGCATCTTATTGTTTTACCATCATTTTATGCTTGGGATCCCAA
The DNA here is from genome assembly GCA_030590405.1 of Kangiellaceae bacterium. Taxonomy (GTDB): domain Bacteria; phylum Pseudomonadota; class Gammaproteobacteria; order Enterobacterales; family Kangiellaceae. The sequence goes on along the minus strand of JAUUYO010000268.1, from coordinate 402 downwards.
ATTAGTTTTTTATAATGCTTCGCGCCTTTTTGAATAGCTTCTTGTGGCGAGGTTATTACTTCTTTATTCATTGATCTACTTTGGCTAAGCAGTAAAGGAGCAATAGCTAGCGCCCAGCCTGCTGATCCGACCAATCCACTACCAATAGTCCCTAAACCAATTAATCCAAAATAATTCATTGCGGCTCCTGTCGTGTTGGATATTTTATTATTGGGGTTAGCTCGATTAGCAATCAGTGGTTGGCTCACTAAGTTGCCACTGGTAAAGTTTTGACGAATATTGGCAGTATTAACTAAAGGTGGCTTAGGTGCCAATTTCATTTGAGTTTGTTTTCGCCAGCGTTCAACCATCGATAGGTTTTCTGTTGAGTTGGCATAAAAAACCGTCATTCGGTCAAGTTTT
>JAUUYO010000159.1 GCA_030590405.1 Kangiellaceae bacterium | reverse complement strand
TCAAAGTACAAAAAGCGGCTCGAAAATTAGTCTCAAATAAGATCCCTGCATTCAAATTATCAGGTAATTGGGATCTGGAATCGCAATGGCATTTTTGGCAAGGTATTTCTTCACCGCAACAGATGCCGAGCATCGAATTTGCCGAGTTATCAGACAATCAAAAAAACCAGTTAAATAATCGCGTCAAAGCCTTCAACTGGACCAAAAAAATCATTAACAGCACGCCCGAAGATCTTTCGCCAATTCAACTCGCGACTCAGGCAGGTGAGTTTATCAGCCAATTGGATGAACAACATGTCAGTTACAAAATTATCAGCGGTGAAGCTTTACAAAAAGCAGGATTGGTCGGTATTTATAATGTCGGTCGAGGCAGTGTTCGTGAACCCGCATTATTGGAAATTGACTATTGCCCCGAAGGTTGTGGCGACCAACCACCTGCGGCAGCTATCGTCGGTAAAGGCATCACCTTTGACAGTGGGGGGTACAGCTTAAAATCCACACTCGGCATGTTACATATGAAAAGTGATATGGGCGGTGCGGGCACAGTGACTGGGGCATTAGCACTTGCCATTTCAAATGGCTTGAAAAAAAGAGTAAAACTTTATCTTTGTTGTGCAGAAAATCTGGTGAGTGGACACGCCTACAAATTAGCCGATATTCTAAAATACAAAAACGGCGTGAGTGTTGAAGTGGTTAATACCGATGCTGAAGGTCGTTTAGTATTAGCAGACGGACTGATACTAGCCGATGAAAGCGAAGCACCAGTTATCATTAATGCAGCCACATTAACCGGTGCCGCTTGTATCGCGATGGGCGATCATTACAATGCGATGTTCAGTATGGACGATTCAATAGCCGAACGATTCCAGCAGATAGCCAAACAGGAGCACGATCCTTTGTGGCGTTTACCACTCGAACCGTTTCATCAGGATAATTGTCCATCAGAGTATGCCACTACTGCCAATAGTAAAGCACAATCAGGCGGCGGAGTTGGTGGCGCCAGCAACGCAGCCGGTTTTTTATCGCGTTTTGTGGATTATAAAAATAAGCAATGGGTACACTTTGACCTGTCTGCCTGTTTTCAAGATTCCTCTGGCAGTTTGTTTGCTGCTGGCGCAACCGGTCGCGGCATCCGAAATATCGCTCGCTTTTTATGCGAACTATAAGATAAGAATTTTATGACAGGTATTCTCAAGCGATTGTTTTCAAGAAAGTCAAAAGTAAAGCAATCCAAACCAAGCAACGATAGCCGTTCCGAGACGGATTATCCCGATGGCGCACATATCTTAAAAAGAGATGCGCACTGCGTATCCCGAAAAAATATCAGCCATAACGCGCTTAAAGTTTTATACCGATTAAATGATGCTGGCTATCAAGCTTATTTAGTCGGCGGTGGTGTCAGAGATATTCTACTCGGTTTGCACCCCAAAGATTTTGATGTGGCCACCGATGCTACCCCCGAAGAAATTTATGATCTGTTTCGCAACTGCCGACTGATCGGACGCCGTTTTCGACTGGCACATATTCTTTATGGCAGAGAAGTGATCGAAGTTGCTACTTTTCGTGCCGGTCATGACGGCAGCACTGATACAACCAAACAAACTCCAGCGGATAAGCGTAATGCTAAAAATGACCACGCAAGAACGAGTGATCATGGCATGTTAACCAGAGATAACGTTTATGGCACTATGCAGGAGGATGCTTTCAGACGCGATTTTACAGTCAATGCTCTATATTACACGGTACAAGATTTTTCGGTCATCGATTATGCCAACGGCTTACAAGATTTAGCCGAGCGAAAGCTTCGACTCATTGGCGACCCCGTTGCCCGTTATCGCGAAGATCCGGTCAGAATATTACGAGCGATCAGGTTATCCTGTAAATTAAATTTAACAATTGAACCCAAAACTGCCGCACCGATCAAAGAATTAGCAGCCTTATTAGCTCACGTATCTTCAGCAAGATTATGGGATGAATGCAACAAAATGCTACTCGCAGGCCACGCGCAGGCCACCTGGCAATCTTTGTACGAGCGTAATGTCGCTGGCTACATGTTTGAACAGACCGTTGCCAGTCTGCAAGATAAGTCCAAAAATCCTGTAAGCTCAGAATTTGAAGTTTTTATTCAAGCGGCTTTACAAAATACGGATAAGCGGATCGCGAATCAACAACCGGTTACCCCAGCCTTTCTGTTTGCGGTGTTTTTGTGGAAACCGTTGCAAGATCTGACTCAACAAATGATCGACAAAGGAATGCCCGCTTATGAGGCAAATCAAAAAGCGGCGAGCATCGTGATGGATAAACAACGCCAGGCGGTGGGTATCCCTAAGCGATTTTCGACCATCGCCAAAGAAATGTGGTCATTGCAATTTCGGTTAAATAACCTACGCAAAAAAAGTGTGATGAGTCTGATTGGCCATCCAAGATTTCGAGCCGCTTATGACTTTCTTTGTTTGAGAGCCGGTAGCGATCCACAGTTAAAATCCTTAGCCAAATGGTGGACAGATTATCAGGACGCGAACCCGGAAATACGAAATAAAATGCTCAGTCAGGTCGAGCATCCCGCAGGTAAAAAACGACGTTCCTATAAGAAAAAGAAACGCCCGGTTAAACGAAATAATGGCGATCCGATCTGAACGATATGAAAGCAACAGTCTATGTGGGAATTGGCGCTAACCTGAACAATCCGACAGAGCAAGTCCATAAAGCGCTTAGTAAGCTATCTAAACTGACAAAATCACGCCTTATCGCCCAATCGAGCCTGTATCGTACCCCTCCCATGGGGCCGCAAGCTCAAGATGATTTTATTAATGCCGTCGCCAAACTTGAAACCTGGCTTGCTCCAATTGAATTACTCGACGAATTACAAGCTATTGAAAACGCACAAGGCCGCGTCAGAAAAAATGACCGTTGGGGGCCTCGTACAATCGATCTCGATTTGCTACTATATGGCAATCAAGTCATTGAAACGACTCGCTTAAGCGTACCGCATTATGGGATGAAAGAGCGAGCATTTGTGTTAGTGCCACTGGCAGAAATAGCGCCAGGACTTATTTTACCGGACAACTCCCCACTCATTGAGCTTGTGAAATACATCGATATTCAAGGAATACAACAACTGTGATCGATCGCAATGCATTAACAGACAGTCAACCTCAAAAAAACAAGAAAAGCTATATCGCGGTCGAAGGCCCTATCGGTGTGGGTAAAACCACTCTGGCTAAAAAACTAGCCAAATCATTTGAGGCTGAGCTGTTATTAGAAGGTGCCGCAGAGAACCCCTTTTTAGAAAAATTTTATCAAAATGCTAAAACGGGTGCATTGCCAGCGCAACTTTATTTTCTGTTTCAGCGAAGTCGGCAACTTCAAGAACTCAGGCAAGGGGACATGTTTGCGCCCAACCATATTGCTGATTTTTTAATGGATAAAGATCGTCTTTTCGCCAGAGTTAACTTAGATGCCGACGAGCTTAATTTGTATGAGCAGGTCTATGATAATTTGACCATCGACGCGCCGCTGCCGGATCTGGTCATCTATCTGCAAGCGCCCGCTGATGTGTTGCTAAAACGCATTCGAAGAAGAGGCATCAGTATGGAATATACTATTACCGATGAATACCTTAACCAGTTATCCAACGCCTATACCGATTTTTTTCATTACTACAATGCATCCCCGCTATTAATTGTTAATGCATCAGGCATCGATTTGGTCAATAATGAGCAGGATTACCAACATCTATTAGATAGAATAGAAAAGATCAGCGGTGGACGACATTATTTTAACCCTACGGTGGTTTGAAAGGATAGAGGTTCCAGGCAAGGGGCGTAAGCAGGACGCGGAAGCTTTTTGACCTTAACCCAACAAAATTGTCAGTTCACAACAGGCCCCAAAGATTATATTGTTCCAGAGAGGGGCATAATTCAGAGAAATACAGCATGAAAAAACAAACATTGCATAGCATTCAAAAACTAAAAGACAATGGTGAGCCCATTGCGGCTCTTACCGCTTATGATTCAAGTTTTGCAAAACTCGTATCCCAGCTGGGCATTGACATAATATTGGTTGGCGACTCTTTGGGCATGGTGATTCAGGGACACCAGTCCACTGTACCTGTCAGCATGCAAAATATGACTTACCATACTCAATGTGTTGCCAGTGCCAACCAGGGTTCATGGCTGATTACCGATATGCCTTACATGTCTTATGCCACCGAATCGCAAACATTGGCTAATGCGGCCCAGCTGATGCAAGCCGGTGCCAATATGGTTAAACTGGAAGGCGGTCAGTGGCTTTGTTCAAGCATTCAAAAATTAACCGAACGAGGCATCCCTGTTTGTGCTCATTTAGGTCTGACACCTCAGTCGGCAGACGCGCTGGGCGGCTTTAAAGTTCAAGGACGAGATGAAGTCAATGCCAAACAAATTATTCAGGACGCGCTCTCGATTGAAAAAGCCGGAGCGAGTTTATTAGTTTTAGAGTGTGTTCCTAGCTCATTGGCAGCAGAAATTACCAAGCAATTAAATATTCCAACCATTGGAATTGGCGCTGGAAACCAGACCGATGGACAAGTTTTGGTATTACAGGATATGCTTGGCATCAATCGTGATTTTAGACCCCGGTTTGTGAGGAATTTCTTTGAAGATAAAAAAGTCAATTCGGTTGATGAAGCAATTACAGCTTATATTTCTGCGGTAAAAAATCGAAGTTTTCCTGATGATGAACATAGTTTTGTGTGACAAGCTCTAAACCTTAAGTAAGATAAGAACTGAATAATGAAAATAATCCAAAACCCCCATGAAATACAAAAAGACCTGATTACGCTCAAAAAAGCGGGCAAAAAAATCGGCCTTATTCCAACCATGGGTAATCTGCATCGCGGTCACTTATCACTATTTAAATTAGCGCAAACACACTGTGACGTACTGGTCGGCAGTATCTTTGTCAATCCGATGCAATTTGGTGCCAATGAGGATCTGGATAAATACCCAAGAACCTTAAATGACGATATCAAAAAACTGGAGTCCATTAATGTTGACTACCTGTTCACGCCGACCAATGACATCATTTACCCTCTCGGCACCAACGTCAATACCAGCATAGAAGTCAATCGACTCACCGAACGGCTATGCGGCGAAACTCGTCCTGAACATTTTCGCGGGGTCGCAACGGTTGTCAACATCCTGTTTAATATTTTACGGCCGGATGTAGTGGTGTTTGGAAAAAAAGACTACCAGCAATATATGATCTTAAATGCGATGGTTAAAGATCTGTTTATGCCAATTGAAATCATTGCCGGCGAAATAATCCGAGAAGAAAATGGCCTCGCCATGAGTTCACGCAATAAATTTTTATCTATTGAGGAAAAACAAAAAGCTGCCGAATTGCGCAAAACCATTTTAGCTACTGCTGCGCAAATAGAATCCGGAAAACGAAACTACGGAAGCCTGCAACAAGAAGCTATCCAGAGATTACAAAATAAAGGCTTTAAAGTGGATTATTTTGAAATTTGTAATGCTCTGGATCTGGAAAAAGCCACCGACACAGACAGCCAGATATTAATTGCTTGTGCTGCCTGGATGGGACAACCGAGATTATTGGATAATTTAGAAGTTGAGCTTTAGTAAATTAATCAAAAAACGCTCCAAACATAAGTCCGGAGCGTATAGTCAATTAATGGTGAACTAAAAGAAACCTGCCATAGCATAGGCCGTTTTCTTAAACATTAAATCTTGCGCCTCTTCGAGCTTTAAATTTGCCTTATTAGCGGTAGTAACAATCCGGGTTCGATATTCCTTTTTGTTGGTGACTTCAGAAACGGTTTGACGGCTTGACCCGGCATCCGAAATCTTTGTATCTATCTTGCTATCTTTACGAACAAAAACACCTTTTCGCGCCTTTTCTTTGATTTGAATATCAGCCACTAACATAAATGTGACATCTTTAACCATACTGCCAGAAATAAAATCTGCTGCACCAAACAACAATCCGCCAGCAGCAGCACCTCTATAGCGATTGCTACTATTTGCTACTGCTCCTATTGCAGCTCCCGCTACAATAGCTCCTCCAGTGTACCCCTTACCCAATGCCAGATCGGCAGCCGTTGGCGATGTTTTCTCAAGATTAAGTACATACACACTCATTTGAAATTGCGCGGCTTCTGGGTCATCAACAATTGTATATCCAGAATTACCTGGCACAGAAAATTGGTCAATGACAAATCGTTTAAATGAATTGCGATCAAATTCCATCACTCCACTTCTTACGTCAACATAAATGGTGCGTTTTTCCTTTGCAACAGCATCTACAAATATTGCAGTACTTGTTCTTGTTTGTACGTCTAAATCACTTTTTGAAAGTAATGTTGTAGTTGCCGCGCAGCCAAATATAAGACTGAGTACGACCATTACAAAACTTGCTCTTACTATATTGATATATTTCTTATTCATTTTAATTTCCTTTTTTATAATATGCTAATTACTTTAAATATGTTTGTTAATAGGCGCAGTTTCTACCAATAACGGCCATAATAATGTCGATAATATCGACATGACCGATAGTGGTTCCAGCCGTAATGATAAATGCTTGCGCAAGTGTATCCGGGCTTCCAAAAATTAGGAGCTTTCGTCACTGGTGGTTTAAGATCTTTTTTCATAGCATCTTTTATATACGCATCAATTTTTTTCTCATCAGCCACAGAAAATGGCTTCTCCATCACTTCTGCGTTAAGACGCCTTTGCATTGCCGCCATTTCATCTTCTTCGCTCGCCATTACCTGACTAGTAAAGGTGAGGCTAATAACGATCGAAAAAATAAATAAAATGAGTTGTTTGATTTTCATAGAAATACCTCCGAGTACTTAGTATGGAATTAACTGGTCGTTGACCGATTAAAACAATTCCGTTTATGACGGTAATCTACGCTTTGAAATCACCATCAAACCACATAATAACCCAGGTAGGATGAACCTGACAAGACCAATCAATACCAGACAGTCGGATTAACAGTAGTTCACCTTTACTAAAAAAAGCCTTTCTGATTAATCAAAAGCAATATCACTATGCCATTCGGTGGCATTAATAAACCGAAACCCGGTCGGGTTAACGGACATAATGGCCTCTTTAATACTTTGATGAATAAACACAATGGAAGTTTTTTCTGCTAATTCAAAAATTAAACGGTTTTTTAATTCAAATGAGTCAAGTGCTTTTTCATCAATGACCAATTTATCTATCCCAAATATACTTCCCGTTCTAAGCAGTTCCAATTCAGATTTGTCTCTATCTAAACAAGAAATACGATGCCAGATATGAATAAACCAATAGTGTTGAATGTCCGAGAAGGGATCTTTGGAATGTCTGACGTGTGCAGGGACCAGTTGAATACCGTAAATATTTAAGGGAGCTAAAACTTCAGCAACGCTTTTTGATACGACAGGTGCAGGCGCTTCATGAAGATCTAAATAATTAGGTTGGTCTGGAATAGGCTCCCCTAAGCGCATTTTAACAGGTTCCGTATATTCAGCGGGTTTACCCATACCGAATTTGCCACTCCGTTGGTCCCAAGAAAAAAGACAAGAATCTTTATTGCTTTCTAAAATATAATATTCTGCCTGGTTAATCAAAGGCAATATCACTATGCCATTCGGTGGCTTTAATAAACCGAAAGCCGGTCGGGTTAACGGACATAATGGCCTCTTTAATACTTTGATGAATGAACACAATGGAGGTTTTTTCTGCTAATTCAAAAATCAAACGGTTTTTTAATTCAAATGAGTTAAGTGCTTTTTCATCAATGACAAACTTATTTATCGAATAAATTCGCGTTCCCGCTCGATTGGTTCGCAGCTTCGAATTTTTTGTGTCTAAACAAGAAATGCGATGCCAGATATGAATAAACCAATAGTGTTGAATGTCCGAAAAGGGATCTTGGGGGTGTCTGACGTGTGCAGGGACCAGTTGAATACCGTAAATATTTAAGGGAGCTAAAACTTCAGCGACGCTTTTTGATACGACAGGTGCAGGCGCTTCATGAAGATCTAAATAATTAGGTTGGTCTGGAATAGGCTCCCCTAAGCGCATTTT
>JAUUYO010000223.1 GCA_030590405.1 Kangiellaceae bacterium | reverse complement strand
GTGGGGCGGTGGTTGGCATCTGCCCCCTGACTGAAGCAAATCTGGGTGACGGGATTTTTCCAACGGCAGAATATTTAAAACAAGGCGGAAAGTTTGCTATTGGTTCAGATTCTCATATATCAATTAATGTGGCTGAAGAATTAAGATTGCTCGAATACGGTCAGAGACTCAGCAAAAATCAAAGAGCAGTCTTGGTTAATGAAAAAGATCGGGTTAGTAATAACAGTCCAGTGGATGAAAACGGCTCTTCTGTTGGTCAATATTTATATAGCAAAGCAACTCGCGATGGCGCTAAAGCAATTAGCCAAAATGTCGGAGAAATAGCCATCGGTAAACGTGCTGATCTGGTGGTGTTAGATAGCAAGCATCCATCGCTCTTTAGCAAGCAACAGAGTTTTATTCTGGACGCAGCTATTTTCGCCTGTAGTGAATTACCGGTTAAAGATGTGTTTGTTGCGGGTAAACAAGTGATCCGTTCTGGTGGTCACCATCTGGATTCTAAAACAATAGAGAATTATCAGTCGGTGTTAATGCGAATTGTATGATTTATAGGTTGTGGGCAAGCTTGCGAACCCCAACAATCTATGTCGAGACTATCTAGTTATTTTGTTGAGGGTTCGCAACTGACAAAAACAATTTAACGTGAAAATACGACCCAACGTTTTAGCAGTAAAACAGCCGCTGTCGAAAGTCCAAAAATCATACCGATCCAATAACCGCTGGCCTGAAGGTTTTGATATTCAGCTAAATAATAACCTATCGGAAAACCTACCAACCAGTAAGAAATCGCGGTAATAATCATCGGGATCCTGGTATCTTTTAAGCCGCGTAGTGCACCGGCACTGGATACCTGAAGCCCATCAGAAAACTGGAAAAGAGCCGCAAAAAATAACAGCCCAGTAGCAATTTCCGTTAGCCTGATATCGGATGTATAAATAGAAACCAGCGCCACAGGAATACTGATCATCATGAGCGCCGATAGCATCATAATGACCACACAAGTGCTGATCCCGACAGACCCTGCTCGGCGCATAGAGAGTCTGTCTTTCTTTCCGTTAAAATAACTGACTCTGGCGGTTATCGCTTGTGCCAGGCCTAATGGGATCATAAAAGTTAAAGAGGCAATATTGAGCGCAATTTGGTGTGCGCCCATGACTTCTGCAGGATAACGGGCAATCATCAGCGAGACCGCTGCGAACATGGTTATTTCAAACCCTAAAGTGATTGCTACCGGAAAACCTAAAGCAAAAAACTCTTTAAATTCACGCCAGCCGGGCAACTCAAAACCTCTAAATAAACCTAAGCGACTATATTTTTTTGCAAACAGGGTGTACAGAGCCATACCAATAAACATCAACCACCAAATAAGCCCGGTTGCATAGCCAACGCCAACGGCGCCCATTTCCTCAATTCCATAACCGCCATATAAAAACCAGTAATTCAATAGCACATTAAACGGAATAGAAATCACGGTAATGGTCATGACCGACATCGTTGAAAACATGCCTTCGTTACAAAATCTTAACGCAAAAAATAGCAGTAAAGCTGGCATGCCCCATAATGTCGCTCGCAGATAAGAGATAGCTAATTCTGATATTGCAGGTTCAATATTAAGCGCTGTTAAAATAAAGCTTGAGTTGAGTAGCAGGGTGACTGCAACAGGCGAAAAAATAATAGCGAGTACAATACCTGCGTGAAAGTGAGTTCTGATCTGTTGGTTATTTCCTGCTCCTTTAAAATGGGCGATAATTGGATTAAACGCCAAAAATAATCCAAGGAAAAAAACTAAAACAGGATGCAGCAGACTGGTACCTATTGCTATTGCCGCCAGTGCATCCGTGCTGTAATTACCCGCCATTACCGTATCAATAAACCCCATTGCCATTTGAGCAAGTTGAGACAAAACCGCTGGGATCCCTATCGGCGCTAGTTCTTTTAATTCTTTTTTTATTTTGGCAAACATGGCTTGTTTCTTTTAAAAGATGTTGAGTTGAAACTCGAAAAATAACGAATTTAACATAGCAGGATTATAGGTTGGAAAAGCGCTAATTATAAAATAACTTTAAGACGTTTAGTTTAATTTTTCTCGTCAGCCAGCTCATTCACTCGAACATAATACCAACGCTGCTTAGACGCTTTGCTGTTGGTGGTATATCGCTTACTGGTTCCTAAGCTTGAATGGCTGGCATTGGAGGCGACTAACAGCCATTTTCCAAGCTTACCGCTCACTCTGGTTGAGGCCGATGAAGAAGTAATTGAGCGAGTATTATTGACTTTCCGGTTTTGTTGTTGGGCTGAAACCGTCAAAGTAACCATTTGCGAATCGGTCTGTTGAACGGTGATATAAAAACCACTGTGGATCGTTGTTTTTCCGGATGATGGTAACAGGTGACCATATTGTTTGGTGACCTGATTGGTTGGAAAGGTTTCTCCGGTAGTGACAAGTGCTTGATAGTTTTCGGTAGTTCGTAAACTAAAGTTGTCTCCATTAGTCTGATGGTTTTGGGTTTGGTAACGTTTGATTTTAACTTCGCCTGATGGATTAGCGATCTTAATATGGCTGGCACTTAACTGATAACGATCCATTTCGTGATTGAGGATCTTAACTTCTACAAAATACTGTCTTAATTGGGTATCAAGCGTCTGCAAAATACTGCTCACTTTTTGGTTATCTTTTTCAGAACCATTAACAAATAACTGAAAGCCTTTAGCCGTTATGCTGGTTTCTGATGAAAGGTGAGGCTGTATAACCGGAATGACATTGGCCGCTGGCTGGTGGTGTAATTGATGAACAAAGAGTTCAGCATGGAGCGTTTGAATATTCATCGATAAAAAACAAACAATCAAACTAAAGATCTTTTTATTCATAAGTGTCTTATTCATATATGCAATGCTCGTAAAAAACTTGCCGGTGAACTTGATTGCCAAATGGTGTGAAAGAGTTTGCTCTTATCTTTAATCATAAAGTTTGGCATGTTTAATTTTTCGGCTTCGTATCTCTCTATATTACTTCGATAGATCATGGTGCGATTATCCACCAGGTAAAAACCAAAAGGATTTTCATGGAAGTCTTTAGGAACAATTCTTATTTCTACATAACTGGTGAATCGCTGCGCAAGTGCCACTAAACGATGATCGATCCCTCTTAACAGCCCTTCATCATAAATCAAAATTTGTACTCTGGAATTGCGACTTCTTTTGACAAAATCCAGTAGTTTTTTTTCGATTTGCCGATTATTTAATATTCGAGGATCGAGTCCGTGTGAATATATTTGAATTTTTTGCCTGGCACTCGCAATAATGTCACTGGTTTCTTGTTTAAACTGAGTTAACGAGTCAATAATAACGCGCTGCTTATCAGGATTAGCTTGAATATCATTTTGAGAGTTATCGGGCATATTAGACATATCGGACAATAGCTATAAGTTGGTAGTGCTATGATATTAAAAAATGAAATATTAGGCCAGTTTTCTAGTTAACATTTGATGGGGAACCCCTTGTTTCATATAAACCGGTCCACTTGCCAAAAAATTCTGACTATCATAAAAATGCATATTGTCGAGTTCGGCGTTAAGCGAAATGTCACGCAATTTGTGAGCATGGCCAATTTTTACTAATTCCGAGAGGAGTTTGCTACCAATTCCGACTCTGCGGTAGGGGAGTAATACTGCAATTCGTCCAATCCGACCTTGTGGCGTGATTCGACCCGCGGCTATAACCAATTCTTCTATATTTTTAACCACTAAGTGATAACAATCCTGATCTTGCAGGTCGCAGAGAACATTGTTATCAAAATGTTGTTCAATCATAAATACTTTATGGCGTACTGCCAATATCTCGTTACATGACTTCTGCCACGAGGTTTGCTCAAACTTAAATGATTTAACTCTGCAAGAATTCATTATCCATTTTTATAGCGTATCTATTTAATTAAATTGACATACCCTCTATTGACAATACTAGCTAAAGCTGAAGGGAAATCAACTAATTCTGGTGAAAAATTGAACAGTTTCACGGAAACGGGCGCAAAACTGGCTAATAATTGAACTGCTTGTTGGTATTTTAAAGCAAAATCAAAACTCTCGCTTTCAATATTAAGTCTGACTTTACCTTTATATAGTAACCAGTTGACCCCAACTCCTTGTTGAAGCTGAATCTCTGAATCTTCTGTAAGGGTCTGAATAATAAAAGTATTATCATGTGAGTATATTCCCAGTTTGGATAAACTCAGTTGTTGAGATAATAGCTTGGCCAAACGCTCCGGTTGCCTGGAAAGTTTGATCAGTTCTTGTTGCGCCCATTGAACCACTTGCTGTTCAAAAAAATTAGAATCATTGGCTTTTTTTCGATATAAATCTGCAAAAAAATGTTGATGCTCAGGGGATTCAGCCAGATTTTCGGTAAGTAACGCCAGCATTTGATGAGTCTGGATGCTACGATAGCCAACAGAATAACCAATTGATTCACCGTGTGATATGCCCCAATGAGGAGTATCGGGGGGAATATAAAGCATATCGCCTGGCTGCATTACCACATCAATTATTGGGGTAAATTCTTGTAAATGTGACATACCGTCGATCACGGTTTTGGCTTGAGAGGTATCGCCTTTTGCACCGACACGCCAGTGTCTTTGGCCCGAGCCTTGAATTAGAAATACATCATAGTTATCGGCATGCGGACCCACGCCGCCTTGTTCGGTGGCAAAACTCACCATAATGTCATCAAATCGCCAGCGAGGAATAAAATTAAAATCAGCTAAGAGCTGATGCATTTCAGGTAACCAGCAATCGATGCTTTGCAGCAATAAGGTCCAGTGGGATTCGGTTAAGTTTGAAAATCGTGATTGTTCAAAAGGACCGTGCTCAATTGACCACTCATTGTTATCAATATCCTGGATGATCAGTCGGGATTCCAGCTCTTCTTGTAAAGAAAAGCCAGCCAGTTCGTCCGGTGATAGAAAGTCCGGAGGATCATCAAAAGCGTTCTTGAACAAGCAGGGCGCTTTTTGCCAGTATTTTTCGAGCCATTGATCTTTATCGATGCTTTTAAATGAACAATTGAACATAATGTTGGTTACGGGTTACGGGTTACGGGTTACGGGTTACGGGCTATATGTAGGGGCGCTTTGCAATCGCCCGGCTACCAACAACCTTCGCTTTCAAAAAAAGGAAAAAAACTAGCTGGGTATTGTTTAC